>JAVBPI010000104.1:0-12457 GCA_031549705.1 Thermoguttaceae bacterium | reverse complement strand
GAAAGCTGGAAATTCGCCTTGATTACAGACGACAAAAATCAAAAAACCGGGCCGTATGAATTCTGTTTGATTAAAAATTGAATTATTTTGGAAAAATTTTCAAAAAAGACTCCTGGACGGCAGGTCGTCGACCGGGAAATTGCATGATGTGAACGCGATGGACTTCTTCACAGGGGAGCCGGGAAGCTGTACGTGATGGATCGGGGTTACTTGGATTTCAAGCGATTATACTTGTTGCATCAATCTCAATCGTGGTTCGTGACTCGAAGTTAAAAGAACACGAAGTACCGGCGGGTTTATTCAAGGCGTGTCGATAAAAGTCAAGGCATCCTGTGTGATCAAAAGGTTCGGCTGACGGGCGTGGGAGCGGACAAGGCGTATCCGGAGTTGATCCGTCGGATCAAATTCATCGACCCGGAAACGGGCAAGCGGCTCGTCTTTTTGACGAACAACATGCTGGTTCCGGCGAAAACGATCACGCTTTTGTACAAAAACCGTTGGCACGTCGAATTGTTTTTCAAATGGATCAAACAACACTTGCACGTCAAAACTTTTTTCGGTCGGAGCGACAATGCGGTGCGGTCGCAGCTTTGGATCGCCGTTTGTGTTTACCTCCTCGTCGCGATCCTGAAGAAGCGGTTGGATCTTCCACAGAGCCTGAATGAAATATTACAAATTTTAAGCGTTACGGCATTCGAGAAAACGCCGATTTCCTCGGTGTTTTTCGAGAAAACCACACAAAACCATACCCTCATGCAATCCTAACCAGCGACTGCTATTCGACTTACGATTGTTCGCCGGTGACCCCAAGTATTTAATGTAACAAAAACTTGGTCTTACACTCCCCGGATCCAGGACTGTTGCGGCCCAGATGGCGGAGGTTGGGGAGGAGGCGGCTTGGGATTCGGCGTCGACGGTGTTTCGATTTTCGGCGGCTCCGGTTTCTTCGGCGCCGGCGTTCGTTTGAACTCCTCGAATTTTCGGACCGGCGACGTCGGAAGATAGGCGACGATCCGTTGAGACGTCGGCGACGTAAGATCAAGGCGGCTCAGAGCGCTGTCGAGCTGTTCACCACGAGCTTCGCGACGGAGTCGGTTGGCGTCGGCCAACGAAACCAAGCGGAGCGTCGCTTCGATGGCGACCGGCAGACCGTTCCGTTCGAGACTTTCCCAGGAATCGCTCCATTGAAAGCCGTTGAAATAACGGAAACGGCAATCGACGACCTCAGGGGCGTACATCGTGGTTTCCGCGGCGTTTATCACCGCGTCCGGCGTCTCAAAATCGATTTCACGCCGCGACAAACCGTTCGCCTGCATCTCGTAGAAGACCGTTTTGAGCTCCGGAACACGGGCCGTCTGCGACGGAATGTCCCCCATCGCTCCGGGACGGGAAACCGGCTGCGGGGTTGTGAAGGGATCGATTTCGATCAAGTCGATCCGTAAGGATTGAGCCGAACCGCTCAAGCCGAATCGGCGAATGTCGTCGTCTCCTGCGAGCGGTTCCTTGTGCGGATGGATCGGATCCTGAATCGCGGCCCGCAAATCGTCTTCGAGCAATTGCGACAGCGAACGGACCAATTGCGATTTCTCCGCGAGCCGGGTTCCCTGATTCTGAGTGCGGGCAAAAACGGCGACGATACTCCAAAGCACGGCCAAGAGCACGACGAACAGGCCGAGCGAAACGATCAATTCGAGCAGTGTGAAACCGCGTGATTTTCTCAAAACGGCAATACCGGGTCGCGGTGTAGCAACAGCGCGGAGTACCGGCTCAATGGGAAGGACTATTGAATGGTCGTGTTTTGCAGTTTTCCGTTTGGATTGCTGAGCACGAGACCGTCGAAACTGTGATAGGAAGCGTATTCGGAAACGATCGCTCCTTGGGCTCCGGCGATCATGAAATGCGGCTCGACCAGCGACGACAAGGCGTCCATTTCACCGGTTTGAAGATGTTTTCCCTTGAAGCACTGAATCGACTTCGCCTTCAGTTGGCTTTGCAGCGATTCGGCGACGTCCGGCGGATATTTGCAGAGATCGACTTCGGTTCCCCCTTTGGCGAAGGTCCAAACGTCTCCGTGTCGGACATGCCACGCTTCGTGCTTGGCGGGGAGCCCTTCCGATTCGACGTGAGCATGCTGCGGAATCATCTGGTACGGCAGGAGATAAATCTCATGCGCGAAATACCGGTGCTCCTTGTCGTTGACGAAGAACACACCCGCCATGCCGACGTTGCTGAAGTCGCCGAGATTGAAGTCGAGAATCCAAAGTTTATCGCCGCACAACGAGGAATTCGGAATTTCGTTGAGAACGGCGTCCGCCAAGGAATATCCGTGAAACTGAAACAGTTCCGCGTAGGCGCTCTTGGCGGCGTCAACATTGAAATTCCCGTTCTTTAAATAGTAAAACGAGTTCGGCTTCTTCTCAAGGTGTTTCGGCAGGCCGTTTTTCGCCGAATGTTCCGTTTTGCCGAGCCCCGGGACGGGAATGTTGAATTGCGACATCATTTTCGAGGTGAAAGTAAAAAGGAACGAAACGGTGCCAAAACACTGCAAGCCATACAAAAGCGGCCAACGAATCGGGTTTGATGGCCGTGCCAACATTATAGTCGACGTGAGGATTCCTTTCAAGTGACCAAAATGCAGCCCGATTCGGGAGCCAGACCGCGGCCACGTTTCACGGAGCGGAACGAACCTTGTGAGAGGTCCACGAAAAATGCCACGGCGATCCAACCATCATCGCTAAACGACTCGGATTCGATCCATGAAACTTGAAGACGGTCTGGTGGTGGCGCGAAAGAGAAAAAGCGTTTTCCAACCGTTTACAGATCGGCGAACGGCGGGTACACTGGGCAAATGTTCAATGTTTCGTCCGTGGACCGCAGGTTCCGGCGCAAGTATAATCCGCGAACCGCCAGGTTCCGGCGTGTTTCAGGAGTTTTTCCGTGGGTTTCTTCGATAAAATCAAGCAAGGCTTGGCCAAAACGGTCAAGATTCTCAACACCGACATCCGCGACCTCTTCAAAAAAGAGGGGCGGCTCGTCGACGATGAATTTCTGGAAGAGCTGTTCGAAATGTTGGTGAAAACCGACATGGGAGTCGCCGCCGCGACCGAAACGGTCGAGGAAGTTCGGACCCAATTCCGGGGCCGCGTCGTCCACATGCACGACGTGCTCGAAGTGATCAAGGCGAAGCTCAAAGAATTGATGAAGCAGCCCGCCGCCCCGCTTGTGTTCGCGGAAAAAGGGCCGACCGTGATCATGGTCTGCGGCGTCAATGGGAGCGGAAAAACGACGACGATCGCCAAAATCGGCTCCATGCTCGTCGCTCAAAAGAAAAAGATCGTCCTCGGTGCCGCCGACACGTTCCGGGCTGCCGCTGTCGAGCAGCTCACCGTTTGGGCGAATCGGCTCGGCGTCGACATTGTGACGGGACCACCGGGAAGCGATCCGGCAAGCGTCGCCCATAAATCGGTTGCCAAAGCGATCGAAACAAACGCCGACGTCTGCATCGTCGACACGGCGGGGCGGCTCCAGACACAGAAAAACCTGATGCAGGAGCTCGAAAAGATTCGCCGCGTGATGAACAAACTGGTTCCCGAAGCGCCGCACGAAGTCGTGTTGATTATCGACGCCACGACCGGGCAGAACGGGATCAGTCAAGCGAAACATTTTACGGAAGCGGTCCAGTGCAGCGGAATCGTCCTGGCGAAGCTCGACGGAACCGCGAAAGGGGGCGTCGTCGTCGCCATCCGCAAGCAGATCGGCTTGCCGGTCAAGTTCATCGGCGTCGGCGAAACCGCCTCGGACCTCGCCGTGTTCGATCCGAACGAGTTCGTCGATGCGCTGTTCGATGAAACGGAAAAATAAACCGTCATCCCCTCGCAGGCGGGGACCGAGAGATTAAGCTTTATTGTGATCTTTCACACGTTATCGACGGATGCAAACGGTAGGCAACGTCTTTCGTCTAGGTTCCCGCCTGCGCGGGGATGACGGAGTATTTCATTAACGATCACCCGTGCGCCGAATTCGCTTGGACATTACTTACGACGGAACGAATTACTGCGGTTGGCAGACGCAACCGGACGTTCCGACGATTCAGCAATCGTTGGAAACAGTGTTGAACCGAATCACCGGCGAAAAGATTTCCGTGACGGGGAGCGGTCGAACCGACGCCGGCGTTCACGCCCTGAAACAGGTCGCCGCGTTCACGACGGAAAGTCGACTCGAACCGACCGTTTTTCAGCGGGCTCTGAACGGTTTTCTGCCGGTCGATATCCGAATTATCAACGCCGTGGAAGTTCCACTCGAATTCCATCCGATCGCCGACGCCGTGGGGAAACGGTATCGGTATCTGATCGACGACAATCGTCCGCCGAGTCCGTTCACGCGGAACCACAGTTGGGTCTATCGTGAACCGTTGGACCTGAAAACGATGCAGGCCGCCGCAAGATTTCTGCTCGGCGAACACGATTTTTCGAGCTTTGAAACGCAAGGATCGCCGCGAAAGTCGCCGGTGCGGATCGTTTCGGATGTTCTTGTCGACCGGTTGGACGGCTTGGGAAACACGGTTCTGCCGCTGTTGCGGATCGAAGTCGAAGCGAACGGCTTCCTTTACAACATGATGCGCGCAATTTGCGGGACGCTGGTGATGCTCGGCGTCGAGGGGCGTCGAGGACGGTCGAATCCGGAGCGGATGCAAGAGATTATCGCCCTTGCCAACCGTTCCGTTGCCGGACCGACCGCGCCGCCGCAAGGACTTTATCTGATCGACGTGTTCTATCCGTAGATCATTCCCGTTCCACAACCGGCGCATCGGGAAGAACCCGCGTGCTGGACGGGCCGATCGCGGTCGTTTGAATCACGACTTCCTCGTCTTTCGCCCACGAAAAATGGGGCATTCCGGCGGGTTCCGTCAGAAAACTCCCCGGCGGAAACGCCCGAAGTTGTTTGGAGTCGAACGTTTCGCCGATTCCGTAATAATAAGTTCCCGAAATCACGACGACGCTGCGGGAATCGCCGTGAACATGGGGAACGATCTGTTTGCCCTTCGGAATTCGTGTTCGGATCACGTAGAGCCCCTCGGTCCGCGTGTCGCCTAGCAACGAAATCGACTGCGGAGCGGTGCTGCGATCCCCTTGAACCCGTTCCGGCCAAAGAAGATCATTCGGCGTCAACACGACCAACGGCGTGATTTCAGCGAGATTCGCAACCTTTTCAGCAACTTCCGCTCGTTCCGCTGTTGCCGGACTTTTCTTTTGAACGGGAACGGTTTCCGGGCGAACCGAGGCGACCGGCGTAAGATCAACCGATTCTTCCGATGAATTCACCGGCGCCGGATTTTTCGCGGGAGTCCGATTCGAGTTCGAATAGATCGGCCGTCCCGACCGGGAAGCGGGGGAATACCGCTGCTGCCCACTGAACGCCAACATGCAAAACACCGCAAAGAAAACGACGAAAACAGATTGAAAACGCATCGAATCGCCCCAAAATTGATTTATCCGCGGAAATATCGCTTGCGTTTTAGCCGCAAAGCGCGTCTTTGGGGGTGAAATCGTCCGGGGAACGCCGAAACTCCAACGGTCCGTTGCGTGATGATACAATCGGCAATTTCCCCCCGGTTCACGTCCCTATTTCCGGCGCCAAAGAACATCGTCGGCGATTCCCAAGCGTTCTTGGACGGCGGCGATTTCCGCTTTGAACCGTTTGGCGTCTTCGGGATAACCGGCGGTCGGTTTGAGGCCGGGAATTTGGGAACACCAAAACGAATTGAACGCTCCCATTGAAAGTTCACGGAGATACTTTGAGAGCATCGACGCCAGCGCAACGGAAAGTTCCGACTCCCCTTTCGATTGAAAGCGGAACTCGATGGATCGATCATGAACCGTCCCCCGATAAACGCTGAGCGGACGGCTTTCCGTGATCGGCTGAAAAAATTCGCCGGGAAACGTTTGACAAAGAACGTCGAGATACCGATTCCGGCCGCCGTGTTTGTCGCAAAGAACGAGAATCGGCTCGGTCGATTTTTTCAACTTGTCGATCAGTTCGGCGACGATTCCGAGCGTCGTTTGGGAGAGGAGCGTTCCTTTCGAGTCGACGGTTTCGAGACGACGGTTGAACAGTTCGGCGGAGAGAACACGGCTCCGCAATGCCAACAGTCGAACACCGCAAGCATCGAGTGTTTTCGAGAAATCCTTTGCCGATTCCAGCAACCGTTTTCTCTCCAGCGTTGCCGGTTGAATGAACGGCGACTCGGTTTCCCAGCTCGGCGAACATTCGACCGTCGCGGCGACGTTTTCGAGCGTCGTTTTCAAAACGTGAATGGCCGATCGAACCGCGGTTTCCAGTGGGAGCAGCGACCCGGCGGCGTGGTAGAGCTTTTTTGAGTCGCCGACGGCGATTCCGTTTTCCCGCAAAGCGTCGCCAAGCCCGGCAAGGTCGGCGGTCGGCGTCGACCAAACGGTTGCGGAGACGACCAATGGTCCGAGGTTCGGGCCGTATCCTGCTTCATCGGTTCCGAGGAGGATCATGTTTCAATGTTGTGGCAAAAAAATGAACGGAGTCGTGTTTGGTACGGAGCGTTGCGGAGTTCAAAACGCAGCGGACCATACACGGCGGTCTGCCAAACAATGGATCAAATTTTATCACCTGCGCAATACGTTTTGCCGAAAGGGATACAACGCTAAAAGACGAGCATGGCGTCGCCGTAACTGTAAAATCGGTACTGTTCCCGAATCGCTTCGTCGTAAGCACGGCGGACTAACTCGTCGCCGCCGAATGTTCGGACCAGCACCAACAGCGTCGACATCGGGAGATGGAAATTCGTCAGCAAGGCGTCGACGACCTTGAACTCGTACGGCGGACGGATGAACAGGGACGTTTCCCCTTCGAACGGTTCGAGTGTTCCCGTTGCGGCGGCCGCCGATTCCAGAACCCGCACGGAAGTCGTTCCAACTGCGACGATACGACCGGCGTCCGTTTTTCGTTTCCGCAAAAACTTGGTCGCTTTATCCGTCAGCGAACACCATTCGGCGTGCATCGGATGATCTTCCAATCGGTCGACGCTGATCGGTTTGAACGTCCCCATGCCGACGTGAAGCGTTACGGGAACAATTGCCGTTCCGAGCCCTTTGATCCGTTCGACCAATTCCGGCGTGAAATGCAACCCCGCCGTCGGTGCGGCGACCGCCCCCGGCTTTTGAGCGTAAACCGTTTGGTAATTCTCCTTGTCGGCCGGAACCATTCGACCGTTCCGAATGTACGGCGGAATCGGCACCCAACCGACCCGTTCCAGAGCGGCGATCGGCTCCAGTTCCGTCTTCGGTTTCACAATCCATTCGCCGTCGTCCGTTTTGGCGCAAAACTCCAAGGGGAATCCGCCGCGTCCTTCCGGGGTGTTCAGTTGCACCTCTTCGCCGGGCTGAATCTTTCCCCGTGTTTTTCCGATGATCTTCCAAACGCCGTGCGGGCCGAAACCGAGAAAGAGCCCCTCCCAACGTCCACCGGTTCCGCTTCGAACGCCGATCAGCCGCGCCGGAAGAACTTTCGTGTCGTTCACAACCAGCGTATCGGTCGGCTTCAAATACTCGGGCAGGTCGAAAACATGCCGATGTTCGAGGGTGCCTCGTTGTCGGTCGACGACCAACAATCGGGCATCCGAGCGGTTCTCCATCGGCGCTTGCGCGATCAGTTCGTGGGGCAGATTGTAATCGTAATTCATGTTGATTCGCTGGGTTGAGCCCGTGAACCGAAGGTTCCGGCGCTTGCACGGACATTTTATCAGAAACCGTGTTTCCTGCCAGCCGATGTCCGAAAAACCACGCGACCGGAAGGCGTGTTGCGACGGGTCGTTTGACGCGGCTTCTTTTCGCTGACCCGCCCCAAACTTGACGGACAGTATTTTTCGCATCATACTGACGCAAGAAAGGGTCCGTGCCATGTCACAAAAGTCGAAATCAAAGTCAAAAAAATCGTATCCGGCGGAGTTCCGCGAAAACGCCGTCAAGTTGGCCACTGAACTCGGATACTCCGCCGAAGAGGTCGCCGAGAAACTCGGCTGCTCCCGTGAGTCCGTCCGTCGCTGGATCGCCGCCGACAAACCCAAACTCGACGCCGAAACCGCCCGACGGATGGAACTCGGCGAAGACGAAAACAAACGCCTGCGGAACGAAAACATGCGACTCAAAAGGGAGGTCGAAATATTAAAAAAAGCCGCGGCGTACTTCGCGAAGGAGAACATGTAACCGCGAAGTACGCCTGGATCAGGGAGCAACAAAAGCATTGGCCGGTCGTCGCCATGTGCCAAACGTTGAACGTTTCCACGAGCGGATTTTACGCATGGCGACGTCGCCAGACCGCCGAGCCGACGCCGAAGGAACAAGCGAGACGACAACGCCGCGATTTCGTCGAACGGATTTTCAACGAGAGCCGCGAGATTTACGGTTACAGGAAAGTCCATGCCGTCCTCCGGCGACGAGACGTCCCCTGCTCGTCGAAGGACCTGCCGTCGAGGAGTCTTTTTTGAAAATTTTTCCAAAATAATTCAATTTTTAATCAAACAGAATTCATACAGCACGGTTTTTTGATTTTGTCGTCAGCAATCAAGGCAAATTTCCGGCTTTCGGACGAAAGAGAAGCGGCCCGAATCCCGAAATTTCCGGGTTCCGGGCCGTTTGCTCCATTACTTACTAAATGCGTACGAATTTACTATCCGTTGCAATAAATGGGGTTCCAAGGTCCCGTCGGGCGCCCCCCCGTTCGCCTGTAAATATTCGACGATCAACTCGTTGTCGAGAAGCATCTTGCGATATTCCGCCTCCTTGAAATATTGCAGGTAGTGCTTCTCCCGTATCCGTACGGAATTGCCGAACACCTTATCGAGCGTTTTCGTGCCGTAACCGCCCATGATATGGGGGCAGGGGTCAAAGGGCTCTGGATCATCGGAGCCCGTGTTAAATGTTACCCCCTGTTAGTGGGCGGGGGGTTGAGGTGGTCCGGAAACGATCCGCGTAACTTCAACGGCGGTCCGTCGATCCGTGAAACACTTTGGCGTCAGTACAATAACGCCCTCGATACCGACGCCCCCATCGACCCGACACTCGAAACGCTTCTCTTCGGATACGGCGAAGAGGACGAACCGTCTTACTATTTACCGTTACTTAAACATGTCGAACGCCAAGGAAAGCACAAGCACGCGGAGAGACGCGAAGCGGCCGCCGACGTTTGTTTCCCCCGGTCGATAACATGGGGGTCACAAAACACGTCGATGAAACCCGCTCCCCCGGAATCTGCATGGGTGGTTACGATGGTGGTTTCGAAAGCGGCTTCACCTGCGAGTGGAACAAGCTGAAATTCGAACGATTAATCGTCGATCTTGAACACGTCCGACAACCGGGACAGGATTCGACGTTGACACTTGCAGGCCGCGACTTTGTGTTACATCCCTACGGCGGTGGTATTCGATCGACTTGAATTTGAACGTGTTGGCTTTTGACAAGGGCGACAAAAACGCAACAAATATTCCGGCAAAGAATCACAGCGTCTTGAAATCCCCCGGCCTTCTCGTCAACGACGGTGGTGTCGTCTACGCGGGAAGCCTGAAACGCAAGGACGCCGGTAAGACATTCGGACTTTTTTCGTTGGACGGTCTTCGATCTTCGGACGTCCTGACGATTTGGGTTCGTGTTCGTGAAGTACGTTGACTTTAATTTCATAACTCTATTTGAAAGGATTCCAACCAATGGCAATCGACGCAAAAGAATTATTGATGGGGCTTCGTTTCGAGGCGTGGGGAATGTTCAACAGCGTAGTCGACTTCCAGCCTGAAGGGGGTGAGCGATACGTTGCGTTTAAGTTCGACTATCTCGGCGGCCAGTTCTCCGTGGTGGTCGACGAATCGGAATTGACGAACACCCCTGAAGAGGGAACCCCCTTCCGAATTGCGGGCAAAGTTCGTTACAACCAAAAGAACGGTTCAATTACGTTACAGCCCGAAGTCAAGACCCAAGTGAAAGAACTCTCCCCCGAGGAATTCGTGAAGGGGCTGCGCATCATCGGTGCCGGAGTCGTCGAAGACAAAAAACTGACGACGATGAATCGCCAAACGTACAAAAAAGTCACCTTGAAATGGCAAGGGGGTCTGCACCTCTTCAAGGACATGCCCGACGAACTGTACGTTAAAGTGCCGTCCCGGGGCCAGTTCGTCAAATCCAGCTCGGCTTGACCACGCACACGGAACACGGCGAAGGTGGCCGACAGATTCCGCTGACGAAGCGACAATTCATTAATTGGACCTTTCGCGTGAACGCCGAAAAACGTGAGCAGATATTCAAGGTCGTCAAGGCCCAGAAACTTATCGATGAGCTTGTGAATCCGCTTGAGTCGAAATTCGTCAAGATGCTCGGCTGGGATTACCGCAACGCCGTCGCAATCGCAAGAGAGCAAGGAGGCGTAATTCTCTACACATGTCATCCGGATGCACCTTGGCGGTTCGTCGGATTCGAAGATTTTGAGATGGACGAGCGAGCGGCATTCGAGGTGATCGCGGTGACTTATGAGAGTTACGGCGGGGTACTTCTTTGTGAAGAATTCATTCCGCTGCCGTCCGATCCACCCCCGATCGACGATTTACGCTGATGAAACGAGCGGCACGGAAGCCGGCAGCCTTTCGGGGTTGGCCGGCTTTATTTTTTGCCCCTTTCGGCCGACGATTCACGTACGGGAATGCCAAGATGGTCGATATACGCCCGGATCAACTCTTGGTCGTCGAGAGAGAATTTCATCACGTCCAAGGAAAAGGGGGCACGGCTCCCATCCTGAATACTGACCTTGCCGTGTTTGTAACCAATGAGCTTCCCCTTGACTTTGCGGTTACTGAATTCCCATTCATCCTTGGCAATGGCTTCGTCGTGTTTGGTTTTGAGGTTCTTACGACGGAGAGGCTCGGATACCACAGCGGCGGCGTTTTTGGCGGTATCTGTGCCGATAATCATCGATTCATCTCCAATCAATTTACAGTCTGTTTCCCAACGCTCTTGATATCTGGTCTCAAGATGAGTGACGAAAAAAAAAGGCTCCTCAATTTTATCGTTCTTCTTCAAGTAATAAAAGTATTGTACGCGTCCGGTAAAAATCCAAAGATATGTAGGGTTGCGGTTCAAGTCGATCGGGCCGCGAATCTCAAGATTTGTTTCTCCAACAATTTGGATGCTTTTATATGCTCCGTACTTAAGATCACCAGAAAAATTTCTATTAAGTTCCGCCTTGGCCATTGCTTCCGTACCGCCGACTTTGCTTTTGATAATACTAGGATCGGTCACGAGCGGCAAATTGACAAACACGGAACGAACAGAAGCGGCATAAGAGTCTGCATCAGGTGAAAACGGACTAATGCGGTTGGACTTCTCGGCGGCAAATGCGATTTGAGCGACGGCGAACAGGATCGCGACAAACAAAAATTGGCGTTTCATGTTGAAATCGGGTTCGAATAGAATTGATCTTTGATAATCAATGCATATATTCTACCAAAATAGGAATTCAGATGCAACGGATTGCCTCAAGTTTACTCAAGTTTCAGAAAGTGAGGCAAAAAATGAAGGCTTACAAAACGAAAGAAGGTTGCTGGCAGTTGTCGTACATGAACGACGGCAAGCAACGGACGATTTACCTCGGCAAACACCAGACGGCGGTCAGTGCCGATCGTGCCGGGCGTGTGCTCTCGGAATTGATCTTGTGCCGAAAGATCGGCGAGAGCCCGTCTCTAGATTTGGTGAAACGATTCTCGGAGCTCGGCCCAAAAGTCCAAGCGTCCTTTGAGCGGCACGGACTCATGCCGGAACGTGGAGCCGCGGCAACGCTCGCTGATTTGATTCGGTTACACGAGCCGACGAAAGTGAACACCAAGCGGCGAACGCAAGACCATTATGACGACTGGTATAACGACTTAAAATTGTTCTTTGGCGGCAATCGACGGCTTGCATCAATTACCAAAGGCGACGCCGAATTGATGCGGGCTTGGTTGTTTTCGGAACGAAATCTATCGGAAGCAACCGTTGCAAGAGGAATCCGGAGATGACGGTCCCTCGGTTTCACGGCTTACTGGCATGTCGCTTGGTATTGAAGTGGAAAACGGACGATCCGTCGGTCAGCGCAAGGACGGCGACCCGGTGAATGCAACGTAACATGTCGGCAAAATATTTTCATCGAAAAAATTACAATCGACGTCAGCAAAACATCTTGCGTCGAAGGAATTGAAACATACAGTCAAAATATTAACGGTCACGAAAAATGTCAAGCGGTTCACGATGTTTCGACTCACGCTCATCGACGACCTACGGGTATGATGAAAAGTGGAGGGCCGAATATTTCTTGCTCATCGTCGCCGCTTCGGTCATAATGCAAGCACCGGAGACGGGACGAATGAGCGTCAAGTTGACAAAATCGTGAGTGGGGCGTTCATTCGGGGCAA
>JAVBPI010000199.1:0-7791 GCA_031549705.1 Thermoguttaceae bacterium | reverse complement strand
GTACGTCGCTCTGGAATCCGAAGTATATCGAAGGCCTGAAAAAGGAAGGAGCCGGAGCCGCCGCAAGCATGGTCGAACCGATGCGCAACATGCGCGGTTGGAACGTCGTACAACCGTCGGCAATCGACAAATCGCTGTGGGACGAAATGTACGCCGTATATATCGAGGATAAAAACAATCTCGAATTGAAAAAGTATTTCGAAGAAAAGAATCCGTACGCTTTGCAGGACATGACGGCGGTAATGCTCGACGTGGTTCGCAAGGGGATGTGGAAACCGAGCGATGAAGTCGTCAAGAATCTTGCCGAGCTTCATGTCGCAATGGTTGAAAAGCATGGAGCCGGTTGTTCCGGCGACACCTGCGGCGACGCAAAGCTGCACGCCTTTTTGGGGAATGTTCTCGGCGGCCTGCCCCCCAACTACGAAGCGTCGCTCAAGCATGTTCTTGAAACGAAAGGAAAGCCGCTCCCTGAAGTCGAAGGGATGCGTTTGGAGGAAATGATCGAACTGTTGAAAAACGGTGCGAAATTGAAAACCGTTTCCGCACCGTTTTTCAGCTCGATCATTGTGCTTGGGATGATGGGCGTCATGGTTGCGGGTTTTGTCGGAATCCCGCCTCGGTTTTCATGGTCAGCGGTGTTTTGAACTCCGCACCGTTCATTTTTTATAGCCGCCACGGTATAATGGATTCCCTGAACAGAAAATGATTTCGCAATCTCGCCGACCGACGATCGACGTTCAACGGGTGAATCGCCATGGGCTCCCCAAAAAATATTCTGCTTGCCATTGAGACCTCCAGGGCTTTCGGACGTGGAGTGATCCGAGGCATTTCACGCTACGCGCTGGAACAAGGGAACTGGTCGCTCCTGTTTCAAGACCGCGGTATGCTCGAACAGCCGCAGTCCTGGCTGAAAAAATGGAAAGGTGACGGCATCATCGCCCGCTCCGCGTTGCCGGAGACTTGGCGGTTTCTTCGAAGCCTCAAAATTCCTCTCGTCGAACTTCTCGGCGACGACGAAGAAGTCTTCGGTGAAATCGTTCTGGACAACGACAGGATCGGCCAAATGGCGGCGGAGCATTTCGCGGAAAGAAATTTTCCACATTACGCTTTCTTTTCGCCGGAAAATTGGTGGTGGTCCGTCCACCGCAAAAACGGTTTCGTGGCGGCGGTTGAACAGTTGAACCGTGAATGCATCATTTACGGCAACACGAAATCGAAAAAGCACTCGTCGATTTATTCGTTACCGAATATTTCCGAAATCGTCAGCGATCGGGTCATCGGCTGGTTGAAACAGCTTCCGAAGCCGGTCGGACTTTTCGTGGTTTCCGATTTGCACGCCGTTTATGTCCTTGAAGCCTGCAAACGTGCCGGACTGGCCGTCCCTGAAGAAATCGCCGTTCTTGGCATGGATAACGACGTCTTTTTTTGCCAAACGTCGTCGCCGCAGCTTTCAAGCGTCGATCCGAACACGCCGCTGATGGGTTACGAGGCGGCTCGTCGACTCGATTGCTTGATGAACGGTCGGACCGTCACCAAGGAACGACAGTATATTCCCCCCTCATTCGTTGCGACACGCCAGTCGACCGATATCGTTGCCGTCAACGATCCCTTGGTCGGCAGAGTTCTCGCTCACATCCGTGAGAACGCGACAAGCATCGTCTCCGTCTATCATTTGGCCTCGTATTTCAACGTATCGACGAGAACCCTGGAAAGGCGATTCAAGGACGCCGCCAATCGTTCGCCGGAAGAGGAACTGATCCGAATCCGCTTGGAACGCGCGAAAACGCTGTTGCGAAACACGAAACTGTCCGTCCTGGAAATCGCCGCCATGTCCGGTTTTGCCGACCCATCCTATTTTTCCCGCTCATTTCGACAGAATTGTAAGTCGACGCCTCATCAATACCGTAAGGAACACACGCTCGGTGATCTCGACGATACAACTCCATCGTTCCATTGAGGAAACGATGGGGCCATCGAGAGCGCCGCTTCGCCGTGCGTGGCATTGGACGAGAAAAAAGCCCGAGGTGTAAAACTCGTTTGAATCTGATAGAATGGTTCTTCATCAATCGCGATTTTCCGTTCTTTGCTTATTGAACAGGTGATAAAATTTGATCCTTGGGTTTGACTCTCCTTCCCATGGTCCGCAGTGTTTTGAACTCGCTCCGCTTCGTATAAAACACCGCTCCGTTCATTTTTTATTGCCGGCACATTAGGCTCGCGGCAGGAAGTAATATACCCGCTCGCCGGCGCGGAGTACCGATCAAATGGGCTTTCGGCAACGTCGAATGAGTATTTGACTTTTCAGCGAAAGCCTTAAAGAGGAAAATGAAGCAATCGTTGACACCATAACGGTCGAACGCCCCCATGCAACATCCCAACGATCGGCAACTTCAACTTTACGTCGGTGCTCACCTGGACGCCCGGGAAGAAAAGGCGATCGAAAAACATTTGGACCAATGCCCGGATTGCGAGAAACGGGTTTCCGATCTGGAACGAACACGCCAAGGCGGCCTTGTAAAAAATCTCAAAGCCGCCATGACTCCGAACGACGATTTCGGCGAAACCGCTCCGCCGCCCCCTGCTTCCGCCGCCACGGAGTTTTTTTCCGTACCTGTGCCGTTGGAACCGAGTGCTTTTGCACCGGGAAGCGTCCTTGCGGGAAAATTCAAGCTCGAGAAACAACTCGGTCGCGGCGGCATGGGAGAAGCGTGGAAAGCTTACGACACCCTTGCGGAACGGCATGTCGTGCTGAAATTCGTTCCGAAGGAGATTCAACACATCAAGGCGGCGATCGATTCCGTCAAGGATTCCTTCAAAAAAGTCCACGCACTCCAGCACCAACACATTTGCCCCGTTTACGATCTCTTTCAGGACGAGGGACACGGGCTTTGCCTGGTGATGAAATTCATCGATGGCATGCCGTTGGATGAATTTATACGAAAACGGATCGAAAAGGGGGGCAAAATGTCGTTTGTCGATGCCGTTCAGATTCTCTGGGGAATCGCCAAGGGACTTGACTACGCCCACGAAAAAAAGGTGATTCACCGCGACATCAAGCCGCAAAACGTGATGATCGGCAAAACGGACGGCGTGCAGATCATCGACTTCGGTCTTGCGGAAGAAATTCGAACGAGCATGGCGAAGTTTAGTGAAGCGGTCATGGAAATCGCCGGAACCCGTCCCTACATGGCGCCGGAACAATGGCGGGGCCGCCTCCAGGATGCCCGGACGGATCAATACGCCTTGGCGGCGACGGCTTATGAACTGTTCGCCGGACATCCGCCGTTTCAGGGGAGCGACGTCGGCATTCTGCGGGAGTGCGTCCTGAACGACGACCCGGAACCGATTCCGGGCTTGCCCGAACATGTCAATACCGCGCTGCTCAAAGCGCTGGCCAAAAAGCGGGAAGATCGATTTCCGGACTGCAAGTCGTTCGTCAAGGCATTGGCGACGAAACCGAAAGACGACGTCGACATGAGGTTGAGCGTCGTGGAGAGTCTGCCATCGGATCCTGTCTCAGGTGTCACGGCTCCTCCCATCTGGGTGCCGCCAATCTCGATGCAATCGACTGCGACCAAACCGCGTCGCGCCGCCAACGGATGGAGGTTCGCTCTCGGTGGTGTTGCCGTTCTGGCCGTCGGGGCGGTCCTGTTCGGTCTGTTCGGCTTTTTTTCCGCCAACGCCAAACAACCGCCGAGCATCGTTGCTCAACAATCCGAACCGCCGAAAAAGATCAAGCCCGCCGACGAGGTTCCGCCGCCGCCTGCCCCTCGGAAAGCCGACCTTCCCGTTTCGCCGCCGGCCGAACCTCCGAAAGTCGTTTTGCCGGTTGCAGCGAAGAAAAAAAGCGTCCGGATTACATGCACGCTGAATCCGGATGGGAGCGGCACGCTGGGGATGGAAGAGATTCCCAAGACGGAAATCCTCCTCGGCGACGATTGGGTGCCCACCACTCTTTCCAATTCACCGGGACTTCCCGCGTTCAAACGGAGCGACGGAAGTCTTAAACGGATCTACAATTTTTCCGACAGAAAAAACGGCAGGCGATTCTTTGAATTGCTGAATTCCCGTCGTTTCGGCGTCATTTACGATGAGGTGCAAGGGCTCCTTCTCGGCAAACCGACAAAAAAAACGGAGCTTCCGGACGCTCCGTATTGTTCCGAGTTCTTCCCCGGTGAACAATACCGTCTTCCCTTGAAAGTCGTTTGGGACGTCGCCGACGTCGATTTCGGCGAAAACGGCAGCCTTCTTGTCGCATTGCATCGCAAAGAAGGTTTAGCCAAGTACAACATCCATGAATCGCCGACACCGGACAATCTTTATGTCGGCACTGTTTCTTTTCCGGAACAACCGGATATCAATGTGCCCGTATCGCTGTTTGATCCGGGCAAAGGGCCTTCCGGTACAAATTTTATCGTTCCTGTTTCCGACGAAGCCAAACGGGAGAATATTCCGTTCCGAATCGGCGTTGGTCTATGGTCGAAGAGCGGTTACGTCAAAACGTCCCGACTGGAGATCACGAGTTTTCAGAAAGACTTGGTCGACGAAACAGCATCGGACTTGCCGAAGTGAAGAAAATTTCCGTCGCCACCAACCGCCGACCACTCCCGATGCAACATCCTAACAACCGGCAACTCCAGCTTTTCGTCATCGCTCAGCTCGACGCTGCGGAAGAAAAGACCATTGAAAAACATCTTGCCGAATGTCCGGAATGCGCAAGACGGGTTGCGAACATTCAGAACCAGATCAACGCGGCCTCGACTCAGACGTCGCCGTCGTCGGTGACAATCTTCCCGCCCCCTCCCCCGCCGCCGCCGATGTCGCCGTCGAAGTCCGCCGAAGAACATGCTGCGACGGTTTGGAAACGAAGGCTCGGCGCCGTTCTCGCCGTGTTGCTGTTGATGGGGGCCGCCGCTTTTTTCCTGTTGTCGTCGAAATCGGAAAAGGCAAGGCCTGTCGCTGTTTTCGACGGCAATCCGAGGGGACCGGATATCCCTGCGGCAGAGAAGCCGCTCCAAGTGGAACAAGAACCGAAAGCGGAACAAGAGATCCCCCGTGAAATCCCGTTGCAGAAAATGCAGCCGGAAATCGCCCAATCCGGCGATGGGGATTGGCAATGGAAAGCATCCGATCCGGCCGCGGAGAAACTCGAAAACGATCTTTGGGCTCGTTCCCCGTCGCGGTTCGTGTTCCGATTGGACAAACGATGGAAAACATTCAAATCGTTCTACGGTCTTCCGATCGGCGCCGACCTGAAACAAGCGATTTGCGTTTTCATCGTCAAGGGTGACGGTCGCGAACTTTATCGCTCCGAGGCGATCCGGGATCATATCATCCGCCCGTTGGAACTGGACGTCGGCAATGTCGAAGCGTTGGAATTGATCGTCGAACCCCATGAACCGAACTCGAACGACAACGGCGTTTGGTTCACGCCGATGCTGACGCAAAACGACGTCCAACCGTTCGTCGAAATCCGCGTTTTCGCCACGGAACCCACGCCGGAGGAAGACGAGCATGTACAAAAAGTCCGTGAGAGAGAACGGGAAATCCCCGAGGCGCTATTGAAATTCGAACTGGGCGTGAACCCCGGTTCCGGCGCCGGCGGTGGTCAGTTCACATCGGACGGTACGAAATTCGTCGCTCCCACACTCTGGGGGGCGAAATACCATGTCTTTGATCTTGCGACGGCAAAGCCGACGATGTCGTTCGGGGGACCCGGCAAGTCAACCGGTCCCTATCTCCATCCGAACGGACAGATCGCCGCCGTGGAAGCCCAGGACGGAAACGTCCTGCAATTTTGGAACATCGACAATGGGGAAAAAATACTGGAAATCCCAGCGCACGGAAAAGGATTCCGAGGGTGTTTCAGTCCGGACGGTTCCTTGTTCGTTTCCGGTTCGCAGGAGGGGACCGCCGTGATTTGGGATACGGCCACCGGCGTCGAACGGAAGCGATTCCATGCGCATACGGACGAGATCAATGCCGTCGACATTTCGCCGGACGGCAAACTTTGGGTCACCGGTTCGAAAGACAAGAGCATCAGGGTCTGGGAAATTGAAACCGGTCATGAATTGTGTCGCCTGTATGGACACGACAAGAGCGTCCGGGCGGTGACGTTCAATCATCGAGGAACGATCCTCGCTTCCGGTTCGGACGACCAAACCGTTGTTTTTTGGGACGTTAATACGGGACGGCCGATCAAACGGCTGGTCGGTTGCGAACAATCGATTCAGTCGCTCGCCTTCAGTCCGGACGATTCCCAACTGGTCCTCGGTTGCTTGAACGGTTTTTACACGTCGGTTTGGGATGTCAACACGGGACTGCCGCTCTACCGCTTGCCGACGTGCCGGGTTTGGGGAACCACAAAAGTGGCGTTCAGCAAGGACGGCAAGATGATTGCGACCTGCTCGGACGATCCGATCGCCGTTTGGGAGGTTCCCTCGCCGGAGGAACTGGCCGAACGGGAACAAGAATTGAAAGAGAAACGGGAAACGACGAAAGAAATTTTGTTGCGCGATATGCCGCCGCCGGAACACGGTCAAACCGGCTATGTCGGGTGGCGCTGGGGAACCTTCGATTCCGCGGAAGGGGAACACGAAAAAAGTCTTTACGCCAGCACCTATTCGAGATACGTCTTCCGACTGGACAAACAGTGGAAGACGTTCAAAACGCAGTACGGCCTGAGAAACGATTCGGATTTGAGTGATGCGAACGCCGTATTTATCGTCATCGGAGACGGTAAGGAACTCTTTCGCTCCGAGGAGGTTCACGATTTCACGGCACGCCCTTTGAAAGCGGATGTCACGGATGTCGAATTCCTGGAACTGATCGTCGAGCAAACGGGAACCGGTATTTGGTTCACACCGACGCTCTTGCGCGACGTGCCGTTCGGGGAAGCGAAATTGGCGTCGATGCCTCCACCTGCTCCGGGCGGCGAACCTCGTCCGGCGCAAAACGAGTGGCCGGGTAAAACCGAACTCGCGGCGGCTCCGAGCGATTTTATCACCCAAGGAAAGTCGATTGCCGATTCCATCAAAAAAAGCGGCGGTTACGCCGTCGCCGGGCAGGTCGTGGACAAACGCGGAGGCACCCTCCTCAAAGGGATGTTCACCGTGGCCGTCGATGGAAACGACACGTACCGATTCGACGACGGCTGGTTTATCACTCGAAAACAACCCAGGTCCGCCACCAAGGTCGTCAACTTTTCAGCAGCGGCATTTCGTCTGGAGGAAGCGGAGTTTCCGTTGCAAATAGAACAGGGAAAGGTCAATTTTCTGCAAGTCGTTCTTGCCCCCCCTTCCAAGGAGAAGCTGGCGACGCTCAAAGGAATCGTGCGGGATGAGAAGGGGCGGCCGATCGACAATGTTCCCATAAGCTTGGTTCTGAGCCGGTCGAACGGGTATTTCGGAATGCGGGCGACGCTCAAAGCCGTTACCGATGCTCAAGGGGCGTATTCCTTTCCGGAAATAACGTCGCAGATTTATCAATTCGACATTTCCCAGCGGCAGTATCGGCATTCGGGCTCTTACGCCACGATTCGTCCCGGAAACGACATTACCGTACCGATACTGGAAAAATCCACCGACGGGTTAACCCGCCAGGAAGAGAACGGGCTCATCACGACGCTCTTGCTCCCGAGAAGAGTGCTCGTCGAAACGGTCTACCAACCCGACGGCACGACGAATTTCAACAAGCGAAACGTCGTGACCAATCGATACGGCTTGGAATTATACGGCAGCTACAACACCGCTTCGGGAGATCAAAAGATCGGTTCCTACCTCGTGTTCGACC
>JAVBPI010000014.1:0-19896 GCA_031549705.1 Thermoguttaceae bacterium | reverse complement strand
CCTGCCACATCTGCAAGACCACCTGATGCTGAAAAAGGAAGCCCTTCACTGGCGCAAAATAAAATTTTCATGGTATTCTCCTTTGCAGTTTAGTTACAATACTAAAAAAAACGACCATACATCTATTCTATATAAACGGCAGATAAAAGTCAATTTATTGACAAATCATTTGATAAAACGATTAATCGGTGAACATTCGCGGCCACGGATTTTTGTTCGCCCAACGCCGAAGCGATCGTTCAGCAAAAAATTCACCGTTCGCCGCGTCAGTTTTTTCACTACAATCGGCATATTTTACAAAGTCGATTAAACCCTCCCGCCGCTACAGCCGATAGAGACGAATGGAAAGCCCGTTTTCGGGAATATTGTCTACAAACGGGCTAATAATTCCAGATACTTGTCGAGAGGAAATACACATGTCCTGTCAAAAATATTGGATCGTCGTTGCACTTTTGGGAATCTGTGCTTTTGTTTCAACGACTTCCGCCCAAACGACTTTGTCGACGAAAGACGCCAAAGGACTGCTCGTTTTGCCGTTTCAGGCGGTCGACGCCGATTCTTCGTTGATTCGTGGTCAACACGAGGAGGGGGAGAAGAAAGCGCCGAACTTCTTCGATCGGATGAAAAAAACGATCTCGAATTGGGCCAAAGACAAAGACGAATACGACGAGTACGGCAGTAACGGATCGCCCCAGGACAAAGTTCAAGGTTCGGGCAAGAACGGCACCGCCCAAGCGCAGGCGATTCCGATGACCCCGCCGAAACCTGTCACGACCGACGATATTCGACGTTCGATCGATCAACCGGAATCCACTTCGGTTCGGCGGACGTCTCCTCCGTTGCGTTCCACGGAACCCGTTCGTGAGAACTCGATCCCGGCGAAAGAACGAGACATCGTGATAGTACCGCAAACCGAGCAGGCGACGGAAACGGCGGGAGCCGCCAATTCCGACACGATTTACGGGCGCATGGCGAAAATCCGCGAGCAAGTTTTCGTCGACGGAGCGTCCGATTCGGCGCCGACGCCGGCTGTCGCAAGCCGTCAACAAACGACTCCGCCTGCCTACACGCCGCGTTCCGTTCCGCAGGAACCGGTCGTCGTTTCCCCCAGTCCGGTGGAACGACGTCCTTTGTCGAATGGTCCGACCTACCTTCACGAATCGGCATCAAGAGATTCGGTCGCCGCTCCGTCGACGGATACGTTGAAACGTTTTCAACCGACGTCCATTTCGTACCAAAATCCTCCCTCCAGTGCCGCGTCCGGCAACCCGTGGGAGAGCAACGACGTCGCCTCGGTTGCGGCGCCGTCCGTCGTCGCCACGGAAGAAATGAAACCGCTTTCCGGCGTCGATGTCGGACGAACGGCATCGAACAATTCCGCATGGTGGAACAACGACGATCGCTCTCTTTCCGGAAACCGAAACGCTCGCCCCCAACGACCACAGGAAACCGTGCATCGGATGGAAGTCGGCCCCGGTGACGAGGAAACATCGTCCAATCATCGTTCGTTTACCGATGAACGGGAAGCGTTCCCCGCCAGTCCGCTGATTGAATTGGATACGCTCGGCGCGTCGAAAGTGATCGTCGGCCAGGAAGCGACCTACCAAATCCGCGTTCTCAACCGGGGTGGAGCCGCCGCCGAACAAGTCGTGCTGACCGTCGAAATCCCGAACTGGATCGACGTGCTTCCGCCGGATGTCAGCGTCGGAACGACATCGATCGTGTCGCGCGGCCCGAACAGCGACGTTCGGGATTTCGTCTGGAAAATCGCGAAAGTCGAATCGCGGTCCGAAGAACGGATCGTGATGCACCTGGTCCCGAAGCAACGGCAAACGGTCGACTTGAAGATCAAATACGACTTCCACAAGCCGTTGAAAGTCGCGAAGATCATCGTCCAGGAGCCGACGCTCGAAATGGAACTCCAGGGTCCGGGCGAAGTCCTTTGGGGCTCGAAGGTCAATTACAAATTGATGGTCCGCAACACCGGCAACGGCGACGCGGAAAACGTCAAACTGGAACTGCTGCAAACCGGTTCCGATATGAAATCGTGCGAAATTCCCCTCCTGAAGGCGGGCGAAGAACAGATGATCGACGTCGACGTCTGGACCGGCAAGCAGGATCACGTCGACATCAACATCCAGGCGACGGGAGCTTACGATCTTTCGGCGAACGTGCTGAAGCGCGTCGTCGTGATGCGGCCGGACCTGAACGTACGGGTCGAGGCGCCGGAAATGCAGTTCATCGGCAACCCGGCGGAGTTTACCGTACGAGTTCAGAACAAGGGGAACGCAACGGCGAAAAACGTCGAGTTGGCGGCAACGATTCCCTTGGGGGCGAAATACGTTTCGAATACCGCCGGCGGTCGCTTGACGCCGCAAAATCAGGTTGTTTGGAACGTCGATGCGATTCCGGGAAGCGGCGAATTCGTCGCAACGATCGTCTGCGAAATGAAACGGGAAGGGCTCTGCAAACTGGAAGCCGCCGTGAGCGATAAGAGCGGCGTCCTGGCAAGCAACGTCGGTAACATTAATATCGAAGCGATCGCCGACCTGAAAATGCAACTCGAAAATCCTCAAGGCCCGATCGAAGTCGGACAAGAAGCGGTGTTCGTGATCACGGTGTCGAATCGCGGTACGAAAACGGCGGAAGACGTCGAAGTCGTCGCGGCGTTCGCCCGGGGGCTCGAACCGTTCGGCATCGAAGGGGCCAACGGCATGATGAACGACGGCCAAGTGGTCTTCGACAAGATTCCGACGCTCAACGCCGGACAAACGATCACGTTGAAAGTCAAAGGAAAAGCGGACCGACCCGGCAACCACCGAATCCGCGCCGAAGTGATCTGCGCCGCCGTGAACGCTCACCTTGTTTACGAACAGGCGACATATTTCTACCAAAAGGGAAAGACGTCGATGAGCGCCGAAGCACCGAGTTCGAGTGGATTCGGTGTTACGGAAACGCCGATCACGCCGTCGCCGTTGGCCATCCAAGGAAACGCACCGCAACCGCTCCAAAGCGCACCCGCCAGCGCGACGCGCGGCGGATCGCCGTTACGGTAATTCAGCGTTTCCTTCCGCTGAACGCCGCGGATTTCACGTCGCCGAGTTCGGGAGCGAAATACCACGAGTCGAAATACTCTTTCTCGGCGCGGTAGAAATCGAATGTTTCCGTCGCGCCGAGGTTCGTCTTCACGAAGCCGTATTTCTGCATCTCGCGGATGTAGTCGCCGTTCGGACGGAAACCCGGCATGTCGAACCGCTTTCCTTCGTTCAGACGACGGTTCGCGTCTTTGATTCCGGTCAAGAGCCTCTGATAAAGTTTATCGTCCTTGTTTTCGAACACCGCCTTGCCGCAGAGCTCCAAACCGCCCGCCGACTTCGCCAACGGAGCACGGAGCACGAACGACTTCTCCGGATTCGAAATATTGTACGACGTCCCACGTGTCGTCGACGTCGGCCGACCGAACTCCCAACGTTTGATCGGCTTTCCTTTGTTGTCCTTGGCCTCTTTCTGGTGACACTCCGCGCAACGTCCATCCAGCGGCAGATGCGCGTAATGCGAACCGGTCCGAAGCGACGCGTACGTACCCGGATACGTCGCACTGGTGTCGATCCAGAGCCGAAGCATGTCCCGTTCATGCGGCGTGATTTTCACATCATAATGTCCGCCGGTCGTGTACTTCGTCAACAGCGTACTTGCACCGGAGCCGATTTGATAAATCGGAAAATTGCTCATCGGACGGTTCCGGTTGTCGACGACCAGATCGTGGGTCCGCATCGTCCAATAGGCCATCGTGTACATCGCGGTCTTGTCGCCGGAAAGGTCGACCTTGCCGTTCTTCACGAAATCGTCGCCGCCGTCGTGACACTTGACACAATGCTTGTCGAGAATCGGTTGAATATCCCGCGGAAAGTCGAACACCGCCGGCGTCTCCGGGATTTTTTGTAACCGGCTCGGACCCCGTCGCAGCGCCGTCAACAATCCGAACGACGAATGCGGCGCGGCGGTTCGTTCTTCGTGGCAGCCGACGCATGCCATGGTTTCGCCCGGCTGGAGCGTCATGAAACTGTGCATCCGCTTCACGGCCATGTCGTTGTCGTCCAGCGCAACGAAAAAGACCGACTGCAGCGCCGGAATTTCGGCGTAAGCGGAGCCGTCTTCTTCGACGGGAACGGTGCCGAGAATCTCCGCCATGGTGAACGACCCGCCGATCGTCAGCGGTTCCATGCCGCCGGAAAAGTTGATCGGCTTCGGCAACTGTTTCAGGACGAGCAGCTTTTTGATCTTCCCCTTTTCCAGTCCTTCGAGACTCCGGCCCCGGTAAACGTCTTCCAAAATAACGTAACCGGTCGATTTCGAGAGATCGCCCCGGGGAGCGGCGACCGCTTCACGGGGTTTCGATTGGATCGGCCGCGGTTCGTGGACGGCAAGTTGGTGTTCCTTGAATCGTTTCGGTAACGTAAAAAACGGTTCGGTCTCCCCTTTGCCGTTCATCACGAACAGGGCGTCGTTATTCGCAACGATCATGCACTCTTCGGAGAACGCGAACGGATCCTTGCAACGGAATTTGCCGAGTTGCCGGGCGCTCCCCATGTCGTCGGGCCCTTTTTTCGGCGACACGACATTCACGTAACCGAAATGCTCCGGCGAACCGTGTCCCGGCGAAAAAATCGAAACGATATTATCCGTCCCCGGAATCGATTTGGCGTCGAGCATCGCAATCCCGGCGTGCTGGTTGCCGAAATAGACCATCTGCTGCGAACCGTCCGGGTTCATCGTCCAGAGATGATGGTAATGGACCTGCGACCGATCGACGTACTCCCACCGCATGTAAAGCACGCGGCCGTCATGCAGCATCCACGGCGTGTTGTCGTGGTCGTTGTTGCTCGACAATAATCGGACGTTTTTGCCGTCGCCGTCACAGCGGTACAACGCGGCGACCGGCGTGTGCCAGCAATTCACGAACCGTTTGCACCGGGACGAGCAGAACACGATCGAACCGTCCGGGCAATACGTCGGCTCGATGTCGTCGTATTCGCCGTCGGTGAGCCGCTTCAGTCCGGAGCCGTCGACGTTGATTTCGTACAAATGATATTCATGGGAACCGCCGGGCCTGTACGAAAACAGAATCTTCTTGCCGTCGTAATGGAGCTGCGGGTCGCGGATTCCCCCTTTCAGATCCCGCAACAGAATTTTCGGTTCGCCGGTCCGGATGTTCATCTTGACGAGCATCGCCCCGTCACCGTACCCCCAAATGAGTCCGTCTTCGTCCTTCCACGCCCTGTCGACCGGTTCCGGCTGCCGCCCGGAGTAGTTGCCGAACGTCACATACCAATGATCACGTCCCGGAATCCGAATCGCGAACACGATGTCGTCGACCCCTTTCATCGGAGCGGCGAGCATGGTATCGAGCATCGGTCCCTTTTTGAAGCCGGACCGGAGCAATTCTTCGAGCTTGGCGTTGTCGTCCGGAAGCGGTTCCGGCGGCGGCGTCGGTTTTTCTTCCGGCTTCGGCGCCGGTTTGGCGTCCGCTTTCGGCGTCGGCTTCGGATCCGCTTTGGGCGCCGGTTTGGCGTCTTGGGCGGCAACCATTCCGGTCAGCGCAAACAAACAGGAGAGGAACGCTACGATAATGTCTTTTCGTCGCATGGGATGTTCAGGAAAGGCATGATGTTGGATCGAAACTCTCACTATATCGCATATGTGCCCCTTTTGCAAGGAAAATTCGGCGGGGGCGCTCCCTTTCCCCCTCTCTTGCGGCGGTCGACAAGATGGTATAATTGCTCCGAAGCTCCAATGTTGGCGCGGAGTACCGGCTCAATGGGCAACCGGCTAATTCAAGCTCCCTCAACAACAATTCAAGGAAAGGTGTTGGTTTCCATGCAACGCATCGTTTTGCTCGACCCGATTTCCGACGACGGAAAAAATATGCTCCGCAACACCCCCGGCATCGAATTCGAGGAACGGATCGGCCTGAAAGGGGACGATCTCAAGAAATGTCTCGCCGAGTTCGACGGAGCGATTGCCCGCAGCGGCGTCAAGATCACGGCGGAATCCCTCGAAGGAAACACCCGGCTCAAAGCAATTGCCCGCGCCGGTGTCGGTGTCGACAACATCGACACGAAAGCGGCGACGAAGCAGGGAATCGTCGTGATGAACACCCCCGGCGGGAACACCGTTTCGACCGCCGAACAGACGTTCGCGCTGATGCTCGCCCTCTCCCGGAACATCGCCCCGGCTTACCAAGCGCTCGTCGAAGGACGTTGGGATCGCAAAATTTTCACCGGCAACCAACTTGCGGGTAAAACGCTCGGAATCGTCGGGATGGGCCGGATCGGCCAAGTCGTCG
Organism: Thermoguttaceae bacterium; assembly: GCA_031549705.1. Taxonomy (GTDB): domain Bacteria; phylum Planctomycetota; class Planctomycetia; order Pirellulales; family Thermoguttaceae; genus WRKP01. Next base: position 13,550 of record JAVBPI010000014.1, on the reverse strand, counting down.
CCGGTTACGCCAAGGCGTTCGAGATGAAAGTGATCGCCATGGACCCGTTCTTCGCCGCCGCCAAGGCCGAAGAAATGGGGATCACGCTGGTCAAGAATTTCCACGACATGCTGCCGCAAATCGACTTCCTGACCGTCCACACGCCGCTGAACGACCAAACGCGCGGCATGTTCGGCAAAAAAGAGCTCGAACTGATCAAGAGAGGGGCGAAACTCATCAACTGCGCCCGCGGCGGGATTTACGACATCGACACACTGGTCGAAGGGATGAAATCCGGTAAGCTCGGCGGTGTCGCGCTGGACGTTTACGAAGAGGAACCGTGCACGAACAATCCGCTGTTCGGCATGAAAAACGTCGTCTGCACGCCGCATCTCGGGGCGAGCACCGAGGAAGCCCAAACGAACGTCGCCTTGGAAGCGGTTGAGCTTTTGATCGATTATTTTTCGAACGGTACGATTCGGCAGGCGGTCAACTTCGGAACGCTGGACGCCAAGACGCTCGCCGCCGTTCGCGGTTATCTCGACGTCGCTTACCGGCTCGGCATCCTGACGGCCCAGCTCGGTCTCGGGACGCTCAAGTCGATCAAGATGAAATATAAAGGCGAAGTCTCGAAAAAAGATACCTCGCTGGTCTCGACCTCATTCGGCGCCGGATTGATGTCCGCTGCAATGTGTCAGGACGTGAACATCGTCAGCGCGGCGTCAATGCTCCAGGAACGCGGTATCCAATTGAGCGAAGAAAAGAGCCCGGAAATCGGCGATTTCGCGTCGCTCATCACGGCGGAAATCGTCGGCGAAAACGCTTCGGTCCAGCTCGCCGGAACCCTGTTCGGCAACTCGATGCCGCGGCTGGTGATGATGAACGGCTTCCGTCTGGAGAGCTTCCTCGACGGGAACCAAATCGTGCTGTTCCATCGGGACGAGCCGGGGGTCGTCGGCGGAATCGGTATGATTTTCGCCAAACGGAACGTCAACATCAGCGCAATGTCGCTCGGTCGATCAACCCCGAAGCCCGGCGGCGACGCGATTGCGATCCTCTCCATCGACAGCGAGCCGACCATGGACACGCTGAAAGAAGTCGACAACCTCTCCGCCGTCTCGAAGGCGTGCTTCGTCAAACTCCCTGCCGCAGATAAAAATCCGGCGTGGATGGGTTGATTCACGTTAGGTAAGCAGCCGACCGCCGGGCGGTTGCGTGCGCCGTATCTCAGGAATACTGGACGCACTGAAATCAGATTCGAGTCCGGAGTACCGGACGTTGCCGCCCGGCGGTCGGCAACCTACCATTTGTGGTTAATCTCCAAACTGCTCTTGCATCGTTTCTTGGATAATCGTTAGAATTCATGGAACCGTCTACCGGTGTCGGTGAGACTTTTTCCGAATTGATCGTTTTTTCGAGGAGACACGGATGTTCTTCTATCGCAATACCCCCCCTGTTCCATTGACGCAACCGAAACGGATTCTGGTCGTCCGATTCGGCGGCGTCGGCGACGTCGTTCAAGGGATGCCGCTGCTGGTTTCACTCCGGACCCGATTCCCGCAAACGGAAATCGCCTGGCTCGTCGACGACAAAACCGCCGCGATGCTCCACGGACATTGGGCGCTCGACCGACTGATCATCGTTCGCCAAGGCTGGACGAAATCCTGGCCGGAAATCCGCCTGCTCCGCAAACGGCTCCAGGCGTTTGCACCGGATGCGACCATCGACATGCAGGGACGCCTGAAAAGTTCTTTTGCCGCTTGGATTTCCGGTGCACGACATCGAATCGGCTTCGGCGGCACCGAAGGGCGCGAGGGGAGCCGTTGGCTCAACAACCATCGGATCGTTCCGACCTCCGAACATGTCGTCGAACGGAATTTGGAGCTCCTGCGTCCTTTCGGCGTCCACGGCGGAAGCATCGACTTCGATCTTCCGGAATGCGAAATGGACCGCCGCAACGCCAGGAATCTCCTCTGCCGCGCCGGACTGGCGGGAGATTTCACGATGATCAACGTCGGCGCCGATTGGACCTCGAAACGTTGGCGGGAAGACCGATTCGCCGCCGTCGCCAAATATCTTTTAGACCAATGGAATTTGCCGTCGCTCATCGTTTGGAACGGTGCGGAGGAGCACAAATCGGCGGAAACCGTCGTTTCCCAAGCCGATGGAGCCGCGTATCTCTCCCCGCCGATGACGCTCACCGAGTTGGCGTCGGTTTCCCGATTGGCAACACTTTGCATCAGTTCCGAGAGCGGACCGCTGCAAATCGCCGCCGCGGCAGGAACCCGTTGCGTCGGACTGTACGGTCCGATGGCCGCTCAACAATTCGGACCGTTCGGACCGTCGAATCGATCGGTTCAGGTTCGCTTTCCCGGTCCCGGTCGCTCCCGGCTTCACCGAACGTCGACCGAATGGATGGACGCGATTCCGGTATCGCTGGTTTGTGAAACCTGCGACGAAATCCTTCAGGAAATTCTCCAACCGGATTTGCTTCCGATGACGAAGCCGGGCGATTCGCCGCAACGAACCGCCGCATGATCTCCGACCCCCTTTTGCCATGAAAAACATCGTTTGCATGAAATGGGGCGAAAAATTTTCGCCGGTCTATGTCAATACGCTTGCGTCCATGGTTCGGCGACATCTCCGGTCGCCGTACCGTTTCGTCTGTTTTACGGACAACGGCAACGGACTCGATTCGGGCATCGAGGTCCGACCGCTCCCCGAAATGGAACTCGACACCGCGCTTCCGGAGCGCGGCTGGCGCAAATTGACCATGTTGGGCCCGAAACTGGCGGACCTCGAAGGCCAAGCGCTCTTTTTGGATCTCGACGTGTTGATTCTGGACGATCTGGACCCGTATTTCGAGTATCCGGGCGAATTCCTGATCGTCCATGAATGGGGCTTCCGTGATCCGGTGATCGGCAATTCGTCGGTTTTTCGTTTCGAAATCGGTAAACACGGCGACGTGCTCGACCATTTTCTCCGGAACGGCGAAGCGGTTCGGCAAGAGCACCGCAACGAACAGGCGTATCTTTCACACGCCATTCACCGGAAAGGAATCTTGCGTTATTGGCCGGACGAATGGTGCCGCAGTTTCAAGCGACATTGCATGCAACCGTTTCCGTTGTGCTATTTTCTTCCGCCGAAAAAACCGGAAGGGGTGAAAATCGTCGTCTTTCACGGAAACCCGAATCCCGACCGCGCCGTAACCGGCTGGATCGGTAAAGGTGGTTTACGTGCCGTCCGTCCCGCCGCCTGGATTAACGACGCCTGGCGGTAGAATTATCCTTTCCCCGCCTTGAACTCGCCGTTATGACGGGATAAAATTCTTGAAATGTGAGAGTTTTATCCTTGTCTTTTCGGGGTGTATTATCATGCGGGCTGCAAATTCACGTCTCCACGGCCTGTCGCTTGTGGAGCTGATCGTCGTGATTGCGATTCTCGGCGTGATGATCGGACTCCTTCTCCCGGCGGTCCACGCGGCCCGCTCCTCCGTTCGTCGTGTCGAATGCCAGAACAAGATGCGGCAAATCGGGTTGGCGATTCACGCCTATCACGGCCTGTTCGACCAATTTCCGCCGTCGAAATGGGGAATCGAAGACTCGAAAGATCCGCGTCTGAAACACAACATTTTGGCGTTTCTCCTGCCGTTCCTGGAACGACAAACGATCTATGAACGGCTTGACTTCGGCGTCCATTGGTTCGATAATGAGGCGACGAAAGTCCATCTTCCGCTGTTCCACTGTCCGGAGGCCCCACGGACGGCACGTTATGGAAACAACGAGTACTTCGCCGCCGATTACGCCGTTGCCGAACGGATGAATCGTACAACGGGTAAGATCAAGCCGCTGTTCGACGACGGGATCGTCGCGGAGCGGAGCAGCTTGATGGGAATGTTGCAGCCGCCGACGATCGTCGAATACAATCCGGTGACGATGACGAGTAAAATCGTTCCGTGGACGACGACGGCGACGTCCGTTTCCGACGGCTTGTCGACGACGATGATGTTTTTCGAATGCGCCGCCCGCCCGTTTCGGTACATTAAAGGACGGATGTACGTCGACACGCTCGACAGTTCGTTGACCCGTCCCGTCAGCGGTGCCGATTGGGCGAGCAACTGCGCGGCGTTTTACATGCAGGAATCGTGCGGCAGCGGCGGAACGCAATTGTTCAACTGCACCAACAACAACGAGATTTACAGTTTCCATCCGAACGGCGCGAATTTCGTCTTCGGCGACGCGACGGTGCGGTTCCTTTCCGAAGAAATTCACCCCGATGCCTTTATTTCGCTCTTCACGGCGTTTGCCGGCGATATGGTGAAAACCCCGTAAAGAAAGGAGTTAGGAGACAGGAGTTAGGAGATAGGAGAAAGACATGACGAACTTCGTTCGTCGGTTTAATCTTCCCTTCCTTCCCCCTAGCCCCTAACTCCTAACTCCTAACTCCTTTCCCCGCTATGCTTAAAATCGGAATCACCGGGCTCGGTTTCATGGGAATGATGCACTACCTCGCCTATCAACGGCTGGAGGGGGTCAAGGTCGTTGCCATTTGCGAATCACTCAAGGAGCGGCTCGCCGGAGACTGGACGAAGATCAAAGGGAACTTCGGCCCGCAGGGGACCATGGTGGACCTCTCCGGTATTGCGACGACAACGGAGCTCTCCGAGATGCTCGCCAATCCGGAGGTCGACGTCGTCGACGTCTGCCTGCCGCCGAGCGCCCACGCCGCCGCCGCGATTGCCGCTTTGAACGCCGGGAAACACGTTTTCTCGGAGAAGCCGATCTCGCTGAAAATCGAAGAAGCGGATCAAATGGTCGCCGCCGCTCAAAAGAACAAACGGATCCTCCAGGTCGGACATGTGTTACCGTTTTTCACGTCGCACGGGTTCGTGTTGGAAGCGGCACGGAGCGGCCGTTACGGAAAATTGCTCGGCGGACATTTCAACCGCGTGACCGCGGAGCCGACGTGGATCAAAAACTTTTACGACATGGACACTTGCGGCGGTCCGTTGCTCGACTTGCATATTCACGACGCCCATTTCATCCGCCTGCTTTTCGGGATGCCGAAAACGGTTCAAAGCGTCGGCAGCCTGCGGAATAACGTACCTTATTATTTCAGTTCGCAATTTTTATTCGACGATCCGGAACTCGTCGTGACGTCGATCAGTGGAAACATCGCGCAGCAGGGACGGCCGTTCATGCACGGTTACGAAGTTCATTTCGAAAAGGCGACGTTGTTGCACGAATCGTTTTACGGTGTTGCCCCAACCGTGTTGACCGCCGAAGGAACCGTTGAAAAACCGGAACTACCGGCACTGGACGACGTCCAGACGTTCGCGAACGAACTCAAGGAAGCGACCGACGCCTTCAAGGCGGGGACCGCGTCGAAAACGCTTGATGGTGTCTTGGCCCGTGACGCCCTGGCGCTCGCCCTGAAAGAAATGGAGTCGATCCAAAAACGGCAACCGGTTGCGGTGTGAATTTATGTACGAAGTCGAAATGAAATTCCGCGTCGATTCCCTGGAGGAGTTCGAACAGCGGATCGCGGTGTTCGGCGTGACGTTCGATCCGCCGGTCGAAGAGATCGACCAGTTCTATCAACATCCGTCACGAAATTTCGCGGAAACCGACGAGGGGCTCCGAATCCGTCGCCGCGTCTACGCCGACGGAACCGAGGAGAAATACCTGACGTACAAGGGACCGAAAATAGATCCCGTCACGAAAACGCGGAAAGAACTCGAAGTCCGTCTCGGCGACACGGATCCCTGGAACGATATCCTCGAATCCCTCAGTTTCCATCCGGCGATGACGGTCGCGAAAATTCGTCGTTACGGAAAACTCGCCGTCGACGACCGCCCGTTCGAAATCCTGCTCGACATGCTGCCGGAATTGATCCGTCGCGGTGAGCACGGCAACTTCGTCGAAATCGAAACGATCGCCGACGAAACCGCGATGGAGCCCGCCCGCCAAGCGGTGATCGACCTCGCCGCGGAACTCGGTCTCACCGAAAACGTCCGCATGGGATATCTCGAACTGCTCGGCGGACGCTCCGAATATTAACGGAGAAAATCATGGACATCGCCTCTGTCGAACCGCCGCCGCCGTTGAAATCGCATTACCGGACGGAAATATCCGACGACTCGTTGCGGCTACTCGGCAGAGTTTGCCAACAAAAAGATTTCGGCGCCGCTCTGGTGATCCTGTTGTCCCTCGTTCTTGGAGTGGGGGTGATGTTTGACGAATTACAGAAAGCCCCGAGCCCGGGAGTTTATCTCGGCGTCTTGGTATTTTTTATTCTTTTGACGGGATTTATATCTCTCGTATTGCGGCTTCATCTCTACCGGGAGGAATTTCTTCTCGGCGCCGACGGGTTTTGTTTTCGTTGCGGATATTTTTCCCTCGTAACGAAACGGACGGTTCCTCTACACGAACTGAAGTCGTTTCGAGAGTATTCGTTCGAATTTCGTCGTAAACATTCGTCGCGAACTGTTTACGGCATCGAAGCGGAAACGATCGGCCTGCCGCTCCGGTTCTCGCAGGACGGTTATCGGGACGAAATGAATTGGCTCCTCTTTCACCTGAACGTGCTTCTCGCGAAATTGAGCCCCCACGTCGATTTTTCGACGCCGCCGAGCGATTGCCGATTCGAACTTGAAACGGAATTCGACACGATGAAATTTACGCAACGCAATTTCATCGGCAGCGGACGGCAATGGACGTTTTCCCCGAACGAAATCGTTCGAACACGATTTTTCTCCGTCTTTTCCTGGACGAAACGGTTTGCCATGGAGAATTTGCGGGAAGTCCGGATCACGGTGCGGCCCGGCGGGTTTTCGTCGTGGACGCAAACCGCCGTCTCCACCGACATGACACGGTCGCTTCAATTCATCGACACGGTCGGCAAGATCACCTGTTCCGTCGACGAGTTGACCGAAGGGGAAGCGCATTGGATCGTACATTTGTTGCGTGAACATCAAATTTTGATCACGGCCAAAAAGGACGCGCTGCGCGGCTAAAACGCAAGCGCTCGACAACATGATGATTCGTATTGTTCCGCTCCTTTTATTCGTTGCGTTTTTCGGATCCGCGCTGTTCGGCAATCGGCAGTTCGGGTATCGGGACGGCGCCCATTTTTATTACCCGCTGTACGAATATGTTCAATCGGAACTCGCGGCGGGACGGTTGCCGCTCTGGAACCCTTACGAAAATCTCGGCCAACCGCTCGCCGCGAATCCGACGACGGCGGTTTTTTATCCGGGAAAGTTGATCTTCTTTTTACCGTTCGATTATACGACGCTGTACGGTTGGTTCGTTTCCGGACATGTATTATTGGCAGCGTTCTTTGCGTACCGCTTGGCGAAGGCTTGGCGATGTTCGACCGAAGCGGCAATCCTCGCCGGAATCTGTTACGCTTTCGGCGGCAACGTGTTTTTCCAGCACTCGAACGCTCCGTTCCTGATCGGCGCGGCGTGGTTTCCGGAAGCGTTGCTCCAAGTGGAACGGATGTTTCGGTTAAAATCGTACAGAAACGCCGCAGCCTGGGGAACCGTGCTCGCCTTGATGATTCTCGGCGGCGATCCGCAAGCGGCATATCACGCGATTTTGTGCGCCGTCGGGTTGTTCTTTATCACAGGACGGGGACGCCTTCGGGCTAAAACGCAAGCGTTGGTCTGCGGTTTGGCGGTGATGTTCGGGCTTGCGGCGGTTCAGATTTTGCCCGCCTGGGAACTGTCGCGGCTCTCGGATCGAGCGCTGCCGGAACATTCCGACGCGGTCTATCTCTTTTCCGTACCGTTTTGGCGACTCGTCGAGTTTTTCTGGCCGAACGCCGGCGGCGTCCAGTTTCCGGTCAACGCCCGTTGGTTCAACCTATTCGATAACGGCGACGTTTGGGTTCCCTCGTTTTACATGGGGCTCGTGCCGATGCTCCTTGCCGCTTGGAACATCGTTTTCTGTTTTAATGCGACGCGCTTCGCGGCTAAAACGCAAGCGAATCCCCAAACGGGTACGAAACATTCGAGACGTGATATTTTCCTGGCTGCGATGCTGATCGTTTTCGTGCTGGGGGCGCTCGGGAAATGGGGGGGCGTCTATCCGCTGTTGAATCTGCTTCCCGGTTACGGAATGTTCCGGTTTCCGGCGAAACTCCTCACCGTCGCCGCCCTGTCGCTTGCAATCCTCGCCGCACGGGGATTCGATCGACTGTTTCCGAAAAATTGCGACGAAAACAGAATCTACGCTTTTTCGTTTATGTATCTCCTGATTCATATCGGCCTTCTTTTCGGATTCGGTTACATCGACAAATGGATTGATTTCACAAACTGGTCGATTTTGGATAGTTCACTGTTTGGACCGTATCAACGATGGACGGCTAACGCCATTGTCAAGAATTCCATATTACAAGCTTTTATTCTTCCCCTTTTCTTTTGGCTTCTCTGGATCATTTACCGCGATACAAAGTCGCTTAACATTTATAAGAGACTTTTCGTTCTTATTATCGCGGGGGATATTTTTTTCACCAACCGTTGGATGGTCGCGACGGTTCCCCGGATTGACTTTCAGGAAAAATCGCCGTTGATCGAGTTGATGCGGGAAGCCGGGACCGCGGGTCCCGGCTCGTTGAGGTTGCGTATTTATCGTTTTCCAACATGGTATCCGATTGTGTTTACGGCATGCGCTTCCGAAGAGAGACTTTCCGAAATTGTCCGTTGGGAACGGGCAACGCTTTCGCCGAAATATTCGCTTTCGGAGCGAATCAGCATCGTTGACGTTCTCGGAACGATGTATCCGAAAGATTTTTATCGAATCGCCGGAGGACTTCGTTGGGAAATCGAACATGGTGAGCCGGGTGATTTGGAAAAGCGTTTGGAAAACCTTGGCGTCGAATTTGTCGTCGCTCAGAGTGGAACGGAACTCGACGCCGAAAAGATTTCGCTCCCCGCAGGACAACCGGACGACTGTTCGCTCTGGAAGCTCCGCAATCCGCGGCAACGGAATTACGCCGTATTCGAACCGAGCCGCCTCGAAATGGACGTCGAACTCGCCGAGCCGGGAACCGTGACCGTTTTGGAGCAATATTGGCCCGGTTGGCGAGCGTTCGCCGACGGTAAGGAATATCCGATCATTCCGGCGGAAAAACTCTTTCGGGGCGTCGATTTGCCTTCCGGAAATCATCGGCTTATAATGTTGTATGATCCGCTCCCCTTGAAAATCGGGGCGATGCTGAGTGCTTTAACGATTCTTTTTTTGACTTGTATCATTTTGCGAAGTATTGTTTCGAAATCAAACACTTTGACAAATGAATTTCGACGCAGATTTTTTGACTAACAATACAGTCAAAAACGGATGCACCGAAAACCGCGAGCTTCAACGAGACTTCGCACAACAAGCACAAAAAGTTTGTTTTGGCACAGAACATGCTGTAGTTTTGTTGTCAGTTTTACGATTTTGCTTCCCACCTGAAAATTTGAAAGAAAAGGGATTGTCATGAAACGTCTATCCTCACTCCTTTGCGTCGGTTTGATCGCGTTTGGCTTTGCGACTTTCGCCCAAGCCGATACGATCAACCCGTTCAAAGACACCTACGGGTACAACACGATCGTGTTGAACAACTTCATCCAGAACGGCGTCAACGACGTCGAAGGCCAATTGGCGGTCGGCGGCAACATGACAGCCAACGGCAGCTTCGGAGTGAACCTCGCCGCCGGGTCCCGCTCGGCTCCGGCCGCCCTGTATGTCGGCGGACATCTCCGCGTCGAAAAAGACTGGGAAGTCAAAGGAAACGTCTACTACGGCAGTGGTTCGTCTTACCGTGGAGCAGGGAACCAGTGGTACACGCCGCCGGTGACCTACATCCAGAGCGGTAGCGGTTCGGTCCTGACAAACGATCCCCTCGATTTCGGTGCCATGGAAGAGAGCCTCCGCACCAGTGCCGCGACGCTTTCCGCGCTGCAAAGCACGGCGGGTGTCTCGACGTCTTTCAACCGCATCGACACCCAAATCAGTGTCGGTGGCGGTCAGCAGGTTGTGAATATCGATCTTTCCACGCTGTACAACGGTGGAAGCGATCTGTTCAACCTGAAGATTTCCGGTCAGAGCGACACCGTTCTGCTCGTCAACCTGATCGGCGACGGAACTACGGCGCTGAACATGTACGGCGGATTCGAATTGCTCGGCGGCTTGACGGCGAACCACCTCATTTTCAATTTTGTCGATGTCGCTTCGGTCAACATCCACGACATGACAATCAAGGCGAACCTCCTCGGTGTTGACACCGACCTGATTCTGGCGAAGGGGAATATCGAAGGAATCAACGTGTTCAACAACGCGACTTACAACGCCAGTGGTGAAGCGCACAGCACGAACTTCTTCGACGGCGGCTTCGATATCCCGATTACACCGGTCAATCCCCCGGCCTCCACGCCGGAACCGTCGACCTTGGCGATGATCGGCATCGGCTCCCTCCTCGCCGGGTTGTACGCCCGCCGTCGGAAAACCGAAACCGTTTGAACATTGATGTTCGAACCGTCAACGAAACAAGCACCGGAAACTTTCGTTTCCGGTGCTTGTTTTAGTAATAAACAGCCGGAATGGAGCGTAGCGTAATAACGGTTACGGTCGACACCGATTCACCGTCATTACGCTGGAGTACCAGCTCCATTCCGGCTGTTGTTATTACCACTGTTGTTATTACCAATTTTCGGCGAGAATTTCGAACCACGCTTGCGTCTCCTTGCAAGCGGGGCAGACTTGCGGAGCACCAGCGGCGGGAGTGATGAATCCGCAATTCCGGCAGCGCCAAACGACCCCTTCGCGACGGAACATCGTATCGTCCTTCAGCGATTTCAGGAAGCCGAGGTATCGCTTTTCGTGCTGCTTTTCCGCGACACAGATCGCAAGGAACGTCTTCGATACGTCGGTGAATCCTTCGTCTTTGGCAACCTTTGCGAATTCCGGATAGAGAATCTCCCACTCTTCATGTTCACCGGCAGCGGAATTTTTCAGGTTTTCTTCCGTTGAGAGCACGATTCCGGCGGGATAGGTCGCGGTGATTTCGAGCGGCCCCCCCTCAAGGTAGGTGAAAAATTGCTTGGCGTGGATTTTTTCCTGATTCGCGGTTTCTTCGAAAACCGCGGCGACGTGTTCGAAACCGTCCTTGGCGGCTTGGGCGGCGAAATAGGTGTATCGATTACGGGCTTGCGATTCGCCGGCGAACGCCTTCAAGAGGTTCTTTTCAGTCTGGGTTCCTTTGATACTGGCCATGGTGGATCTGCTCCTGGGTGTTAAGTTGGTTTGTGCGAAAAGCAGGGTATCCTGCGACAAAAAAAAGGCCGTTGCCGCCGACGCTTGTAAAAATTCGCGGCGGGACGAGCCGGATAACGGGGTGTCCAAAACGAATTCCTCCGTTCGATGAGCGTTGGAATGATTCAAGCGACGTCTCCATCGCTTGCCGATCCGGGTATTATAGAGCCCAGCCGTCTAAAAGCAAGCAGAGCGGTAGGTTGCCGGCAGCCGGGCGGCAACCTCCGGTAGTCCGGACTTCATTCACGGAGTACCGGCTAAATGGAGTGCGGACTACCGCACGCGACCGCTCGGCGATCGGTCGCCTACCGTGTTTGGGCTTCCATGCAAACTTTCGCGCACCCTTGAGTTTACGGGCGTTGTCCGATAAAATGGAGTAATTCGGCGAAACGCAACGGTATCGACTCTTTCAGAATTTTGGGTGATCGCGATGATCGAATTTTCCTGTTCCTGCGGCAAAAAGTATCGGCTCCCGGACCGCAACGCCGGACGTGAGGTCCGGTGCAATCAATGCACGAAAACATTGGTCGTTCCGAACGGCTCGCAAACCGAGCCGGTGATTCCGCTCAGCGATTCGATTGAATTGGTCATCGAACCGGAAGAACTCGCCGTCGAACAGCAGGAACTCGGACTCGTCGACGAAAAACCGACTCTGAAAACGAAAACGGAAACCAAGGCGGAACCTGCCGAATTCCGACTCGAAACCCCGGCTTCGGAACCACAACCGACCCCAACGGCGGCGGCTAACCCGTTTGCAATCAATCGGCAAGGAGCCGTCAAACCGAAGGAACCGGAGAAAGCAAAAGAACCGGAACGTCCGAAAACGACGGTCGCCGAACCGAAAAAAGTCGTACCAAACCCGGTTGCCACCGCTTCGAAATCGTCCTCCGGCACGGCGAAAACATCGCCGACCGACGCCGCAAAGGAAGGTTTCGACGCCGCCGTACCGCTGCCGCACGCCGATCCCGACACGCCGCGATTTTTATCCGGCGCTCAAACCGGTTCGCAGCTCTCGTCCTGTTTGTTGCTCGCGCTGCTCGTCTTCGCGCTGGGGCTTGCCGGCGTCAGCGGCGGCGTCCTTGGATGGTTTTCGTCGAAAGTGTTTTCGCCCGGCAGCGGAACCGGGGGATTGGGACCCGTCGTCGACGAACTCGCCGAACAGTATACTGTCGCGGAATCGACTGCCGAAGAGCAAAAAACGAAACTCGCAGACCAGATCAAGCAATACGGCGTCGACGTCGACGAAGCGATCAAGCAGACGGACGACACGAAACGGCTCGATGCGATGAAACAGGCGCAAGAGTTGCGTAAAACCATCCTGGCGGATCGGGACCGCGAAGCCCTTCAAGCGGCAAACGCAAAATTTCTCCTCCATTTGTCGGATGAGTTCGAACGTATCGCAACATCGACGCCGGAAACCGTGACGCCGCTCAAGGTCGATCTTTCGGCATTCGAAAAGTCGGAGGCGGTGAAGCTGCAATTCGCCGATTGGAACGTCGCCAAGGATCCGTTGTTTCGATTCGACGTTCGAACAGCGGACGACGCGCCGATTTTGCTCTCACCCGATATCGACCCGACGTCGTTGAAAAAAGGGCAGAAGGGAACACTCGACGACTTGGCGGTCGCACTGGACGACAGCAACGCGCTGAAAGGGAGCGAGACCCATGCCGTGTCGCTGCGGATCGACTCGGCGAGTTCGCGTGAGTTAGCCGTCGTTTGGCCGCGGGAGCGGAACGCCGGAATTGCTGGAACGGGAATGAAGGCGATCGGTTTTTGCGTCTATCTTTCCAACGACGCCAATAAAGTCCACAAACCGACGAAACCGCAGGGAGTCGACAAAACGCTGGAGTTCGCCGACTTCCGTCTTCGGGTCGGCAACGGGTTCGGATACGTCGACTACGTTCTCGCCGAGAAGGATCGGATCATCCTCTGTGAAAAGAGCCGCATCAGTTGGATGGCGTTCAGCATTCCCGTGGACGGCAACGACGTGTGGAAGCGTACGGAAAACGGTCGGTCGAATTCGCAGCCGGTCGATTACATCGAATTCCGAGCGACGCCGACCGGCCAAGGGGTTTCGTTCTGGCTCGATAATCTGAAGGTGGAATAATAGACTTGTTCGGAAACTTCAAATTGGGTTGTCAATATAATACCGAGAGTATGAGATTTCTACCCTGAAGCAGCTTTTTCGAGGTTATTTCAGGCTCAAATCACAAAAAACGCATTTGCCTATTTTCGCCAAATGCATCAATTTCAAGTTTCCGAACAAGTCTA
>JAVBPI010000027.1:0-13607 GCA_031549705.1 Thermoguttaceae bacterium | reverse complement strand
GGAATATACCGTATTCCGCCCCCAAAATCAATGCCGATTCATCGCTTACCCTCGTTGAGCCGAGCGGCGCAGCCGCCGACGATCCGACCGCCGTCGCAGAACGACTCGGATTCGGTCCGTGAAACTTGTCACGGCGTGGCAACTTTGCCGCCGTGTATCGGTCCATTCATTCCGTGAAAGCCCGCCGGCGAATCCCGGCAAAATCGTAATCTTTCAACATGTCACCGTTACGGAACACCTCGACGAGGCAATCGTCTTCCTCACGGCTTTCCTCGAAACGCCTCGTTTGGAAGCTGTTGTCGACCCGAACGAGCCGCAGACGCCCCCGTTTCGACTGTTTTCCCTTGTCCGTGACAGGGTTTTTGAATACCTGACGCTCCTCGCCATCGACGGTAATGGAGGAGCACTTGAAAGCGAACTTGAGCGTGTCGCGGTTCAGTTTTTGGAGCAGTGCGCCGCCGCTGCCGAAAGCGATGTTGTCCGCCGAATACCCCTTTTGTTTCAATGCGTACAAAATACTGTCGATCATCTCGAAGTCGATGCCGTCCCCTTGGATGACCCGAACCTGATCGGCCAACACCTTGTATCCTTTGTCGTTGACGCTGTAACCGAATTTCTCGGCAAGAATATCGAGAACGTTCGGATGTCCCTTGACGAGAACCTGGACCGGATCCCCGGAATCCGGCCGAATCACCAATGTTCCATGGCGGTGAAGCACCTCATCGTGAAGTGTTCCGCCCCAGATGTCGCTGCACGCTTCGAAGACATTGAATGAATCGCTCACCACGGCGACGGTGCCGGTCGGAAACTGCCGCAGCATGTTCCGCATGGCGTCGAGTTCGTGGTCCTGTCCCCAGCTCGTGATGGTCGAATGCTCTGCCGCCGGGATGGAAAAGCCCGCCATCGGTTCGTGGTAGTATTTTCGTGCAAATTGAATGCCTGCCAACGTGTCGGTTCCTTGAAAACTGATCAAGTGGGCCGCGTCCCCCATTCCGGCGGTTTCGACGCTGGAAACGCCACGGAATCCGAAATCATGCAACTTGAACGGACAGAGTTCCGGCGTTCCCGTTCGCTTCAGGTATTTCGTGATCAGGTGCCGCATTTCCCGTGATTGCGTAGCGACCGTCGAGCCGTACCAAACATGAACGAGCAGCGTTTCAAGATAATTCGTCAGCCAAAAGCAGGCCGGATCGGTATTTTCAATGCTCATCAACACGTTGAAGGTCGGCACCGGCGTTCCTTCCGGCACGGCCCTGATTCGAACGGGTAATCGTCCTCCGTGTTTTTTCAGGATATATTCCCAAGCGGCCCGATTGAACATCGTCTTGTCGTCGAAGTGAACGGCAAGGAGTTCGTCGGCCTCGTCGATCCGATCTTGAGTAACAACCTGTCCGGAAAGGTATCGTTTCAGGTAATACTGCAAGCCGAAAAACACGACGTCGTGCCACTTTCCGCCCCGCGATTCGAAATAGGAATAAACCGCCTCCGTTTTCGGCGGATACTGCCGCCAGTGGGAAATCTTGTAACTGTCCGTGAGGAGAATAATGTTGTCCATGGTTTCCTGGTGCTTGCACGGCGTCTGATTATTGCCGCATCGTTTTTACATCAAAGGGGTTGCGGTTGTCTTGGTGTTTCGTCCGGGCGTTCGAAAAATTCCGGCGAATGCGATTGACAGCGGCACCCGATGATAGTATCATTTAAGTAATTAGTCAAGAGGGAATATCAAAAACATCCCTCGCTCTTGAAACGTCGGCATCTTTTTCGCCAAGGAGTCACATCATGTCCGATAATCATGAAATTGCCGTTCTTTCCCGCGCTCAAGGTTGTCTGCTTGGCCAATGTGCCGGCGACGCCCTCGGACAATTGGTCGAATTCCGGGACCGGGAATCGATTCTCGCCGAATACCCCAACGGCGTCCGGGACATGAAAAACGGCGGCGCTTTCAACACGATCGCCGGCCAACCGACCGACGACACCGAGTTGGCGCTGATGCTCGCCAGGAGCATCGTCAAGGAAAAGCGGTTCGATCCTGCCAAAGTCTTCGACGCCTATCGTTATTGGTACGAATCGGGACCGTTCGATTGCGGTCACACGACGGTGATGGGATTGGCCCGAACTCCCAACGAACTTTCACAGGCCAACGGTTCGTTGATGCGAATCAGTCCGCTGGGAATTTACGGAAGCCGCTTCGAACTCGACCGGGTTGCCGAATGGGCCATGCAGGATTCCCGCCTGACTCACCCGCACATCGTTTGTCAAAAAGCCTGCGCTGTTTACGCAACGACAATCGCCGAGGCGGTCCGCGAGGGGTTTTCGGCACGAAAACTTTACGACCGGGCTTTGGAACGGGCGAAAACGTCTCTTTATGATGAAGCCGCCGTTCGTGAAACGCTGGAACGGGCGTTCGAATCGTTGCCGGAAAGATTCTATCCCAAGAGCGGCTGGGTGTTGGTCGCCTTTCAGAACGCATTCTATCATCTGGTCAACACGAACGATCCGGAAAAGGCAATCATCGAAACGGTTTCAAGCGGCGGCGACACCGACACGAACGGAGCGATCTGCGGAGCCTTGTTGGGAGCGGTGCACGGCATGGAATCGATCCCGGTCCGATGGCGAAACACGATATTGAATTGCAAGCCGTCGAAAAACAATCCCGAGGCCCGACATCCGAGACCCGAATGCTTTTGGCCGGTCGACGTTCCCCAATTGTCCGAAGAGCTTCTGCGATGCTAAGTGGTTGCTACACAATGGTTTCAGAGCGTAAACGAAAACGGTTCCGACCAATCGGAAATCATCGTCCCGTTGTCGAGACGAATTCGTACGAAATAGGTCGTCCCGACTTTCAATCCGGTCAGGTTCAGCAAACCGTTCCCCGATTTTTGCGTTCTCTGAAATTCCCAGACCCCGTCGGCGGTTCCCCACTGGATCCGGTAGGAGACGCTTGACGCCAAGAGCGGCGTGAACGAAATCTTGGCCGACGTTTTGGTTTTCGACAGGAGATCCAGATTGGACGGAACCCCGGCAACCGTCGTTTCACGGAGGGTCCTTGCCGTGACTTTCGCTGACGGCTTGCTAGATCCGGACGAGTTGATCGCGGTCACACGATAGCCGTAAGAGGTATTTTCGTCCACGGAATCGTCGACGAAAAACGTTTGCGTCGTTTCGTCGACTTCGTCCCAGGTTTTCGTGTTCGAATCGTACCGTTCGATCAGATAACTCGCGGCTCCTTCGACCGGCTTCCATGAAATCGAAAGTTCCGTGGCGTCCCGCTGGAACACTTTGACGCTTTTCGGCATCGTCGGCGGCGCAATCAAGGTTTGAACGGCAACGACGTCGCTCGGCGTCGCCGCTCCGATTTTATTGACCGCAACTACACGGAACGAGTAATCCGTCAACGGCTTCAGCGACTTGATCGCCAGCTCGGTCAGCTTCGTGCTTTTCACGGTCACCCAGCGTCCATTGTTCAACCGCTCCACTTTATAGGAGGTCGCCCCGTCGACTTCGTCCCAGGCAAGCACGACTTGATTATATTCCGTTTCGACAATTTCGACATTCGAGACCTTGTCGGGCGCCGTCATCGTCGTTCTCGTCGGAGAGGCGGCGGAATCGAGGGCCGAATCCGAGGCGGTCGCAATAATTCGGTACGAATACTGGGTGTACGGATCGAGCCCGGTGTCGGTGAACGTCAGCGTTCCGGGGTTGCTTCGGTTCGAATAAACGTCTGTCCAGGTGATCGAATCCGCTTCCGTCCGTTGGACGATATACCCCGACGCGGTACAAACGGCGTTCCAGGAAACGGAAATCGAGTTGCTTCCGAGGACCTTGAGCGTCGGCGAGGAGGGGGACTTCAACAGTGTCGTTACGGAAACAGGTTCTCCCGGCTGCGATGTTCCCGCCGGACTGGACGCAATAATTCGGAACGAATATTCCGTTTGCGGCGACAACGACTTGATCACGCATTCGGTCTTCACCGCGGTAACGGTCGAGACCCGCTTCCAGAGCGAGCCGTACAGGCGTTCCACATAATACGTTGTTGCGTTCGGAACGGCGTCCCATTGCAATCGGACGGAAGTGCTGCTTTCCGGAACGGCGGTCAACGATTCGGGGGCCGCCTCCGGAGCGATCGCCGACGATACCACGGAAACAGCCGTGGAGAAGGTCGACTCGCCTGAACTGTTCAAGCCGCAAACATGAAAAAAATGTTTCATCCCGGCGGCAAGATTCGAAACCGTTCCGCCGGTTTCCGTCGTATTGGTCAGGTTGACCGTTTGCCAGTCGCCCGACTTGCCGGTCAGCGAATATTCGACACGATAAGCCGTCGCGCCGGCCGACGCTTTCCACGAGAGATTGACCGCATACGAACCATCCGCGACCGCTTTCAACGACGTCGGCGTCGACGGGACCGCGATCGGCGTCGTAACGGAAACAACGGCCGAATCACCCGATGCCCCCGCCTTGCTGATCGCAACGACACGGTATTGGTACGATGTCGACGCCTTGAGTCCGTTGTCGGTGAAGGTGTTTGCCGAAACCGTTCCGACCGCTTTCCAGAGGTTCGTCGCCGCGTCGGAACGTTCGACACGGTAAGAGGTTGCGTGCAATGTTTCGTTCCAGAGCAGTCGCACACTGGTCGGCCCGACGACCGTTGCCGCCACGTTTTGCGGAATGCCGGGCTGCACTGCGGCGGTTGTGCCGTTGACGATGGTACCGACGTTCGACGATACGGAAAGATTGACCGCGAAAACCCGATAATAATACTTGGTGCTCGACTTCAATTCGAAGTCAGCGAACGACAGGTCACTCCCGAAATAGACTTCCGTCCAACCGCCGGTCGAGGCAAGGGATCGCTCAACACGGTAAGCGGTCGCATTCTTGACGGCGTTCCATGCGACACTGATTTGCGAGGAATCGACGACGGCGGCCTTGATGCCGGTCGGAGCGGCGGGCTTGGTCGGCTTGGTTGTGGAAACCTGGACAATGGTCGACCAAGCGGATTCGCCGTTGGCGTTCACCGCTCGAATACGAAACTGCTCGCCATCGGCGGCGGGAACCGCCATTCGTGTTTGATCGGCGGCGATGCTGCCGTTGACGGTCGACCAGTTGACACCGCTGTCGGTCGAATGTTGCAGTTCGAACGACGTTTCGTTTTTCGAGTTGTCACTCCATTGGAGCGTTGCGGTGCCGTTGCTCACCGAAAGAACGGTCAGACCCGACGGCGCGTTTGGTTTGGCGTTCGCCGGAGGGGCAACGGCGTCTCCGATGTTGAGTCGACCTCCCGTGACCGTTTTCCCTGCGAGCTCCGGGAGCGGATCGACCGCTTGCAGCAAGGCGGATTTGAGTTGCGCCGGCGACCAACCGGGATTTTCGGCGGCAAGCAGAGCGACGGCGGCGGAAACCATTGGAGCGGCCATACTGGTTCCGCTCATGGATCCGTAGGAACCGTTCTTCGTCGTGCTGTAAATCGTTCCGCCCGGAGCGGCGAGATCAACCGTGTTCGCCCCATAATTGCTGACGCCGAGAAGCGAGTCGTACTGATCCGTCGCGGCAACGGAAATCACGTTGTCGTAAGAATTATAGCCCGACGGATAATGCGACTTCAGGTCGTTGTTGCTCGCGCTGTTCCCGGCCGAACAAACGACGACGATTCCGGCGGTTCCGGCGTCCTGAATCGCGGTTCCGACCGCCGTATCGATCTCCGAATATCCGAGACTGAGATTCATCACCCGGATATTGATGTCCCGGACCGTTTTGAGTTGGATGGCGTATCGAATCGCGGAAACGATGTTTGCCGTCGAACCGGTTGAACCGGAAATCACCTTGAGCGAAAGGAGGTCGACTTCCGGCGCGAGCCCGGCGATGCCGACGTTGTTGTTCGCAACGGCTCCGATGATTCCGGCAACATGGGTTCCGTGGCCGTCGGTGTCCGTCGTGTCGGCGTTGTTCGAGACGAAATTCCAACCGTAAATATCATCGACGAAACCGTTTCCATCATCGTCCCGACCATTTCCGGCAATTTCCACCGTGTTGACCCATATATTAGCTTTCAAGTCGGGATGACTGAGCGTCGTCCCACTGTCAAGAACCGCGACGACCACACCGCTCCCCTGAGTCGTTCCCCAAGCGGAGGCGACGTTCACGGTATCGAGCGCCCACTGTTGCGGAACGGCCGGATCGTTCACGAGATCGACCGCCCCATTGGAAACGACAAGATAGTTCGGCTGCCAACTGTCGAGGAAAGGCAACCCGGCGAGGACGGATTCCTGCTGTTCCGTCGAAATGGTGGAAAGATCATCGAATTGGACATGAAGCGAGCCGACGGTTCCCAGCCCGCCGAGAACCGAGATTCCGTAGGATTCGAACAGTTTTGCGGCTTCGGCGACCGATGGAACCGTTGCGGCGGTTCGGGAATCGAGCTGAACGATCCACTCGCCGCCGATCGAGTCGCCGGGGTTCCCGATTTCGGGAATCGATGTTTCGTCGACAATTCGGGCAAACCAAGCGGAATCGTTCCATGTGTCGACCTGCGGCGTCGGAAGGGTCAGCGGGGCGACGGAGAGAAGCTCGCGGGTTTCCAAGGACTCGAACTGGAGCGCACGGCGACCGTGAACGGTGGTTTTACCGCTGGTTTTTTTCGGTTTTTGCGAAAAAAAGATGCTCCACATAGGAAAAACGGGGAAATGACGCCAACATTTCACTTGACACGTTGAGACAATATAGACTAATATACGCCGCATCGGCGGTTAATGAAAGAAAATTTTCCGAAAAGGAAAATTTTTGCCGAAATGCGCCGTTTGCCTTGTCAGGATGCCGTCGAATATTCTTTGATATACTCAACGAATTTTCCAGGTTTGCCGATATTGTTGCAGTAGAATCCGCCGCTCGGCCTTGCATGCCGCGCTCTGTGTTTTAGTTGCCGACCTTTGGGGGGAATCAGAATGAACGAAGTTCAAGGAATCGATCCGGTTTTAATTTCCATTCGCAGGGCGATCCGTCAGCTCGGAATTGCCGCGGAAGGCCCGATGGGGCAGCAAATTCTCCTTCTCGGCGACGCTTTTTACGGTTATCGTTTCACGGGACAGGAAATCACGGCGGTCTGGTCGGCGACGGATCAAACGCTGACGGTGTTCGACCAGCACGGCAAACGACTCGGCAGTTCGATCGTTCACGTCGCCAAGGGGCGCATGATCGAAGGGCAGGCGTCGATCCGACTTCCGGAAACCGCCGACCGCAAAGCGGCGTAGCATTCAAGGGGCGATTATTCCGTCATCCCCGCGCAGGCGGGGATCCAGACGAAAAGAGCCAATCAACCGTTTGCATCCGTGAATAACGTGTGCAAGAGAACAATGTAATCCGTTCTCTGGTTCCCCGCCCGCGTGGGGATGACGGTTACGTCAACTCGCGTCCCATCTGTTCGGCGCGAGTGAGCGCATCGGTCTTTGGAATATCTCCCTTGCCGCCGACGCCGTTGACGAGCAGTTCGCCGCCGTTGGCCATTTCGAGATAGGTATGCATCTCGTGGAACTCCTGTTTTACGCCGAAGAAGACTTCAGGTCTCGTATCTTCGGCACATAAAAGGAGATACATCGTTCCTTGGAGTTTCCGCGGGGCGGCGTCTTTCGTGAAAGCGTAGAACTTATCGATCGCCGCAGTGAGCTGCGCACTGTGGGAAAACCAATACACCGGACCGCACAGGACGATCACGTCGGCGTTTTCCAACAGCGGAGCGAGTCGGGTGAAACCGTCGTCGAAAACGCACGCCTTTCCTTTGCTCCAGCAGGCGTCGCAGGCGCGGCAGGGATGCACCGGATCGGCGGCGGCATCGAATTTCGCGACTTCATGCCCGACCGATTGCGCTCCTTGGATGAATGCGGTCGCCAACGCTTCGCTGTTTCCCCCTTTGCGCGGACTTCCCGTAATGACCACAACGTTCTTTTTCATCGGGTTGATCTCCTGGAAAAATGTTTGAAAATCCCCATGATAACAGCCGGAATGGAGCGCGGCGAAATGACGGTCGGCATCGTGTGCCTTGATTTTCCGGCATTACGCCGGAGTACCGGCTCCATTCCGGCTTTTGTTTTCATTCGTACCGTTTTAAAACAACCAGGCTGTTAGCCGGAAGCGATATGGGCATTTTACCCGTTTCCGACTTGAACCGCTGCGATGCAAGGACCGCTTCCGTCGAGCCGCCGTAGAGGACCGAGTCGCTGTTCATCACCGCCTGCCAACTTCCGGCGACGATGGTCGGATGCTCCAAAGCATAATCGTTTTGCGGATGATTGTTCAGCGAAACGACGACGAGAAGTTCCTCAAGGTCGGTCCATCGGCGAAACGCGAGAACCCGGTTGACATCGTGAGTATGGACGATATCGATCCGGTCCGAACGGAGCGAGGCGCACTCCGCCCGCGATGCGATCATATCGCGGTAAAACGCAAACAGATTCTTCCCCGCTGCTTTTTTGTAACCGATCAAGTCTTCACGGAGTTTCAACACGTTGTCATACAAGAAATCGTTGACGAAACCGACTTCCTCACCGAACAGGAACATCGGCGTTCCCGGCGAACAAATCGTCACGCCGAACGCGATCCGTGCCCGTGCTTCCGCGATCGGTCGGGTCTGTTCGTTCAAATTTCCCCGTACCGCAAGCACCAACGTCCGATGACTGCGGCGGTTCGGATCGGCGTCGTCCCGTCCGGAGTTTCCCGCCTCGTCGTGGGAGATATGGTAAACGATTTTGTCCATTGCGGAAGCGCAAAGCGCCTTCGAGAACATCTCGATGCCGAGCGGACCGTCGCCGCCGAAACCGCTGGTCGGAATCAACTTCGCATAATTCTCGCCGAAATTCGCCCCATTCAAATGATGGTGATAATCGGCGTACCAGATCGCGTCGAAACCGAGTCCGCCGTCTTCCGGTTTTTTCGTAACGGCGTCCCAACCGGAATGGTCTTCGGCCATGAGCATGACATTCCGCCGCAACGTTTTCAACGATTTCGACCATTTGCGCAGAAAGTCGCAGCCCGCTTCATTGGCGTCGGGAGCCGGGGAACCGTCGGCGTGGAGGACGTTGTAAGCGTGAATCGACGTCGTTTGGTCGGCCCGGAATCCATCGACATGGAAGCCCAAAAGTAGCGATGCGGCGCTCAGGATGAACATGTCACGCACCAAAGGGTTATTGTATCGAGGGGCGAATCCCGTCGACATATTGTCGCAATATCCACCGGTTCCGTTCAGTTCCGGCGCATAATCGGACGGTTTTCCCCGGTACCAGTAATAGATGTTTTTGTCGTGATCGTCCGAATCGTACAACCATTCGGCGCGGTCTCCTTCGTGGGCGAAATGATTGTAAACGACGTCGAAAATCACGGCGATGCCGCGTTGATGACACGCCTTGACGAAGTACTTGAACTTGTCCCGTCCGCCCCCGCTGAATTCGATGGCGAAGAAATGGGAGGTCGAGTATCCCCACGTTTCCGTCTTGCCGCCGTATTCCGACATCGGGAGGAATTCGATGGCGTTGACTCCCATTTCAACGAGGTGATCGAGCATTGCCATGGCGTCATCAAGCGTTCCGACCCCTTCGTGGCCGAAACCGAGCGCCGCCGTGTGGAGCTGGTAAATGATCAGGTCCTCGACTTTTTGCGGGACGACGGTTCCGTTGGTGAACTCGTTTTTCCAGAATTCCTCGGAGGTAATGTAATTCTGGTGTGGGAAAAAGAGTGTCGGCTTGCCGTGATGGTCGCGGATTTCCTTGCTGAAATCGATCACGATATTGGGATCGACGACCAGTGAACAGCTTTTCGTGCCGGCGAGACCGGAAAGCAACCCTTCGTAATGCTCCCCTTTCGGATCGATGTCGCCGTGTCCGATCTGGCAGCGCGAGTAAATATCGGTTCGGTAGGCGACTTTTCCGTTGTCCTTGGTAATTCGGTACATGTACGGCACGCCGAGCCATGTACTGAAATCCGCAAGTCGTGAATCGTGCGGATCACTGAACCAACAACCGTTGTCTTTGCGGATCAGTTCGAAAATCGGCATGTTCGGATTGATGCCGAACCCGTCGTCGGCGATGTATCCTCCGGCAACTTCGTTGAGCGGTGAGGGATTTTGCCGCGTCACCGGCGTACGGTTCGGATCGTTGACGTTCCAAAGGAGTCCGAAAACGACTTCAACTTTCCGGGCATTCGGAGCGTAAACGCCGAACCGCAGGCCGGGAGCGTCGTCTTTGAGGAAATACTTTTGGGCGCCGAGCGAAAACGGAAGATCCGCGAGAACCGCCGTTTCTTCGTTCGTCAAATTCCAATAATGATAATTCGTAAGCGGCATGATTTTCCTCGAGGTGGTGGAAGAATGAATTTCGAGACAGCATATTTTACCCGATCCGATGCCGCGTGTCAGCACCGGGCCGACACTTCGTTTGCATTTGAGCCGCACAGCGAGAATCAACCTGAAAACGCAATCGCGACCACGAAACCGATGACTGCCCAACAACAACTCCAAAGACCGGTGAAATACAGGTTGACGGCCAACCCCATCCAGCAATTCCCATTGCGGTTCGTGAACTGGAACAGCGAGAGTCGGTAAAGAAGATAAACGAACGAAAGCGACGCAATCACGCCGAGAAGGGACACGATGGTGATGAACGGCCAGTCAGCCATGACTTCGAACGGGACTGGTCGTTTTTGCAAAACGACGTCCCAAAGGAAGGCGAACACAAGAATAAATGGAAGTTCAAGCACCAACCCGCCGAGATAAACGGCGGCGAATAACATACAAACCGCTTCCGTCATGGTTTTGGTTATAGCGAAGAAAGGAAGAGGATAGAGGACGGCAATCGGTGAAACGACAAACCCGCCGCACAAAATTCCCAGCCGAATCAACCTTCCGAACGGAATCGTCGAGGGAAACGCCAAAAACGGTAACGCTTGTACGAAAAAGAATGCCGACAAGAAAAGCGACGTCGTCAGACAACCGTGAACCTGATCTTGGGGAGTGAGCGGTGTGAGGTCGAACGAGTCGTCCTTCAATCGAGCGCGAACCGTCTGGTCCAGTGACAGGAGCCCCGCACAAAGCATCGCCGCAACGGTCGGATAAATGCGCGACACTATTTCAAAAAGGTCGGGAGCTGCCGGATCTTTCAGATCAGCGACGTGAATTACCGCCAACAAACCAAGATGAGCAAACGTTACAATCAGGAAAACCCGCGACCGAGACATCCGGCGCAGATCGCGGACGACGATTGGGTTCCAACCGTCGCTGGCGGTGTCGAACCATTTTTCGATACGGCGGAACATTGGGCGTTTTCGGTTATTTGACGCACATTGCACCGGACCTGCGGTCCTCGGACGAAACGGATGGAGTCATCGCGGGGCTGGTCGGCGACGGATTTTATGCTAATATACCATCTATGAACATCGACATCAATATTCGCAACGAAGAGCAACGCGACCACCGAATCGTCGAGGAACTGACTCGCGAGGCGTTCTGGAATCACTACGCTCCCGGTTGTTGTGAGCACCTGCTGCTCCACCAATTGCGGGAGTGTCCCGATTTCATTCCGGAACTCGATTTCGTCGCGGTCCGGGGTGCGCAAATCGTCGGCAACATCGTCTATACCCGTTCCAAAGTCGTCTCCCGAAACGGAACTGAGTTGCCGACGATCACGTTCGGCCCGGTCGCGGTAATTCCGGAATGCCAAAAAAGGGGATACGGAGCGGCGCTCGTCGAACATTCGATGGGAATCGCACGAAAAATGAAATTCGGAGCGATTCTCATTTACGGCGACCCGGCGTATTATGGACGGTTTGGTTTTACGGGTTCTTCCCGATTCGGCATATGCCGCGTCGATGGCAAATTTCCCAAAGCGCTGTTGGCGGTGGAATTACGCAACGGATATTTCGACGGATGCAACGGATATTTTGGCGAGAGTCCGTTTTTTCAATTCGACGAAACCGAACTCGCCGAATTCGACGGCGGTTTCCCGCCGAAGGAAAAGTTCGTCACGGAAAGACAAAAATGTCACGAAATCCTGGCAAACGCCCTCGAAGAAACAAGCTCGCAATGATCGTCAACCCGGACTCCTTTTCGGGGTTTGTCCCGCAAAGCCTGAAATTCTTCCGCGATCTCCAGCGGAACAATAACCGGGAATGGTTCACGAACCATCGCGACGAGTTCGACCGATTCATCATGGAGCCGATGCAATGCCTGGTCGCCGACCTGACGCCGATGATCGCCGAACTTGATCCGCAAATTGTGACCGATCCGAAGAGGACGATTTCACGAATCTATAGGGATGTCCGTTTTTCGAACGATAAGACGCCGTATTGGCCTTATTTATGGATTGCGTTCCGGCACGATTCGAAAACATGGTTCCACGCCCCGACGTTTTTCTTCGAAATCGACGGTTCGCAATATTCGTTCGGAATGAATATTTACGCTCCGTCGGCGGCGACGATGCGTCGATTTCGGGACAAAATCGACGCCGATCCTCGACGATTTGCGGACGTTATCGAGCCGATCCGCCGGAGCAAGACGCTGGCACTCCGGGAAGATCGCTACAAACGTCCGCTTCCATGCGAACACGGGTCGGTCGTCGAGCCGTGGTACCAGTGCAAGACGATTGCCGTGATGTCAAGCCGTGAACCGGACAAAACGCTCTTTTCGAAAAAGCTCGTCGACTTACTGCTGGACCGATATGTGCTGCTCAAGCCGCTGTACGATTATCTCTGGAGCGCAACCGTCTTTTAGGTTCACATTGTGTGACAAGCCGAACGTCAGCGAGGAATGCCTGACGAGTCGCACGCATCGTCGGAAAGATTCGCCACGTTCTCGAAGATGCTTGCAGGTGGCAACGGGCGGAGCGGCTTGTCCCATTCGTCGAGACACACATTTGAACCCGTACCTCTGATGATTGCATGGGGGAAACCGCGTATTTCGGCGATATTTTTGAGAAAAACGAGCCCGTGAGGATCGTCGGCTCGTACCTCGATCCGCTCGGCGACTTGCCGCGTCCCTCGCTGCCGCCTATAATTCCCATGGCCGGTGAAGCGGAGACAGGCTCTGGTGAGGACCAACTTGCCGAGGAATAACCGGATCAAGGTTGTGTCGCAAGGCACGGGGCCTGAGCCGATCCCGGCTTGGGCCTTTCTTCATGGCACAATCTTGCCCATGCCTCCGAAAACCTACCCCGAATTTCGTGACGACTTTTTCGGCGTGCGGATCGTGCGAACCGTTTCGCGCAACCGAATTTCTTCAAGCAGCCCCGTTTCTTCGAGGAAGCGCCTTTCGCCCGCCGACAATTCGTCGACCGATTTCGCCGGGGGAAGCCCTTCCTTTTCGTACACGTCCGAGATCGGAGGGACATGCCGAATTAAAACATCTCCGGAAAAAACCTCCGCCGGATTGTCGTAACGTGGCATGTACGACCGTTCGCCGGTCGCCGTCATGCGAATCCGTTGCAGTTTGACGCGAGTTGAGTTCGTCCAGCCCGACCTTGGTCCAAGCGACTTCGTGTTTGATCAAGTGATGGTTGAAGATATTTTTGATACGGTTTTTCGTGGCGATCATTTCATTGACGAGCGATTTTCGAAACGAGGAAAGGCGCCGCAGGACG
>JAVBPI010000146.1:0-6528 GCA_031549705.1 Thermoguttaceae bacterium | reverse complement strand
TTGCAGCACCATCTTCCGGGAACGATATACCCGTGAAGCGGACAAGTTGATGGTCGTCGCCCCCCTGACTGTCGAAAAAGAACGAGAAATTTTCAAGAGCGTCCGACATCCTTGGGGTTTTGGATTCGGCGGGCTTGGTCTCGATCCGCGAATCGCTCTGATCCGTCCGACTGCCGTTGACGTATTCAAAAAAACCGAGAAGAATGTGAACTTCTTCAAGGAATATCCCATCGCAAAAGATAAAAAAACCTTCACGACACCGACGCTCAACGATGTGATCGAATTCGACCTGAGCAAAACGGGCAAGGGGGTTGCGAAGTATCTTTCGCCGAAGGTTCTCTTGTTCACCGGATTCGTTACGAAAGGAAAAGAATACGATCTCGGCGGAAATTCATCGATTTCATTCGGCGACACGAACCTCGGTTGGGCGACGGTTTCGTTGACGGAAGTCGGCAAGAATTCGGATCTTCTCGTCTTGACCGGCGAAATGCGTAACACCGACATGACGATCGAAGAACTCGGCGACGAAAAGATCACGGTCGGCAACCGTTGGGGGAAAGCGCCGGTCCGCTGCGAAGGAATTCCCGCAACGATTACGTTTAGCGCGCGTTCCAGTAACGTGAAATGCTGGGCGCTCGACGAATCAGGGAACCGCAAGCAGGAAGTTCTCATCCAGAAAACCGCCGACGGACTCAAGCTCGACCTGAAACCGGAATATAAGACGATTTGGTACGAACTCGAAACGGTGAAATAAACAGCGTTAGAAAAATGCCCGTCATCCCCGCGCAGGCGGGGACCTGGACGAAAGGCGTGATTCTGTCATTGCATCCGTTATTGGCTGAAAACAAAACACCGTGAATGATGTGTGCAAACGCCCAACCGAGCTCCCGCTCGTCGTGAAAACCCGCAGGATGGTCGCTCCGCCCCCGATCCTGCCGGCGCCGGTCGTGAAATCCACGATCCCAGACGTTAGTAATCCAACGGAGTTTTTGCAGAATCAATGGAATTCGGTTTTTTCTACCACGCGCTCATGCTCGTCGTCGACCTGCTGCTGATTCGGTCGATGCTGAAGCATTCGCCGACGACGATCCGGCGCGGGTTCGCGCTCTGCGTGATCGGCGTCGCCTGCGCGGTGGTGTTGGCGATTCCCGAACTAAAATACGCAGCGGTCGGCGTGTTCCTTCACGGCGGCATTTTTCTGGCGGCGGCGTGTTTTCTCGTTTTCCGCCAACGAATCGACGGCAAACGACGATGGAAGTTGACGCTGTTCCTCGGGGGTCTCGCTTCGCTCGCCCTGTTCATCGGCATCGAAGGCTTTCTCATCGAACCGACGGCCTTGACCGTCAAGTATTACACCATTCGAAGCCCGAAGATCACCAAACCGGTTCGGATTGCTTTCCTTGCCGATTTTCAAACGGACAACATCGGAGACTACGAACGCCGGACGCTTGAATTGCTCAAAACGCAAAAAGCCGACATGATTCTTTTCGGCGGCGATTACATTCAAGCGCGTACGAAGCAGCACGAGGAAAAACTGATTACGGATTTCAGAGCCCTGTACCAGGAACTGAACATCACCCCTCCGCTGGGAATTTACGCTGTTAAGGGTAATCAGGAAGTCGGCACATGGATTGGTTGGAACGCACTCCTCCACGATTTGGGGATTTATCAGGCCCAACGAACGATTACGCTTGAACACGGCGACATTCGTCTGACCCTGCTCGGTCTTCACGATTCGTTCGTACCGACGCAACGGCGTTTCTCCAATCCCCGGAATCGGTTTCACATTGTCGTCGGACACGCACCGATTTTTTCCTTGGGAAAACCGAACGCCGATCTTCTCCTTGCCGGGCACACGCATGGTGGACAGGTCCAGATTCCCGGCTTCGGACCGATGATCACGTTGGCCAAAGGACTTCCCCGGCGTTGGGCAAGCGGCAAAACAACGCTTCCCGGAGGCGGAACGCTGATCGTCTCCCATGGAACCGGGCTCGAACGGGGTCGGGCGCCGCGCATCCGGTTGTTCTGCCGGCCGGATTTCGTCGTGATCGACTTGCTACCGGAAAATTGACGCGCCGAACATACGGCGAACCGCTTGATTCTTGCGTTCGAAACGATTATTCTTGGGGAACTCGTTTTCGAACCGTTCCGTCTTCTTGTCCAAATCCATGAAAACATCCAACCTTCTTTTATTCAGTTCGATCATTGCGGCGCTCGGCGGCCTGCTGTTCGGTTTCGACACCGCCGTGATTTCCGGGACGACGGACGCCCTGCAAGCGGAATACGGGCTGTCGAAATTCTGGCTCGGTTTCACGGTTGCGATCGCGCTGATCGGAACGATCATCGGAGCGGGGATCGTCAAGTTTCCATCGAACAGTTGGGGACGCAAACCGACGCTGATCGTCATTGCGATCCTTTATTTCGTCTCGGCGATCGGTTCGGCGTTTCCGTGGGTCTGGTATTCGTTCCTCTTTTTTCGGTTCATCGGCGGCATCGGCGTCGGTGGAGCATCGGTTGTCTCACCGCTCTACACGGCGGAGATTTCCCCCGCCCGGCTCCGTGGGCGGCTCGTTGCGATTACACAGCTCAACATCGTGATCGGAATTCTCGCCGCGTTCTTTTCGAATTACCTTGTTTCCATGTTGATCCAGGACAACCCCGGCGTCGCCTGGCGAACGATGTTCGGTGTCGAAGCGGTTCCGGCGGCGCTCTTTTTCGTGCTCCTGTTTTTCGTGCGGGAAAGTCCCCGTTGGCTTATCACCAAGGGCCGGAACGACGAAGCCCGGGATATCCTTGCCCAACTCGGTACCGACACCGGCGACGTCGACGAAGAGGTCCGCGTCATCCAACACGCCATCGAAGCGGAGGAACAGAACGGCTCGGAGACGTTTTTCCAAAAGAAGTATCGGATTCCGATCATGTACGCCTTCCTGCTCGGGGCGTTCAACCAGCTTTCCGGGATCAACGCGATTCTCTATTATGCTCCGAGCGTTTTCAAATCGGCAGGGGCAAGCGAAGAGGCATCCATGTTTTTCCCGGTGATCATCGGGTTCGTGAACCTGATCGTCACGATGCTCGCCATGGTCGTGATCGACAGCTTTGGACGCCGTAAACTGCTCTTCGTCGGATCGATCGGATACATTTTGAGCCTTGCGGTGGTCGCCGGGGTTTTCTTCACCTACGGAGCCCAATTCGACGCCGTGAAGGTCGCTTCCGAGAAGCTCGCCGACGCGAAAAAACTCGAAGCGGCGGCCGACGTGCTCACGCCGCTGAACGATGCCCTACAAACGGCGTTATCGCATGTTCCGCCGACCGCCGTGTGGATCGTATTGGGGGCGCTGATCCTCTTTATTTCGTCACACGCTTTCGGACAAGGGGCGATCATTTGGGTCTTCATCGGCGAAATTTTCCCCAATCGGGTCCGCGCTCAAGGGCAGGCGCTCGGTTGTTTCACACACTGGGTCTTCTGCGCCGCAATTTCGTGGACGTTTCCTTGGCTCTTGGAGAAAACCGGAGCGGGGAGCGTTTTTGCGTTCTACGCCGCAATGATGGTCCTCCAACTCCTTTGGGTGATCTTCGTGATGCCGGAAACAAAACAGATTCCGCTCGAAGAAATGCAAAAAAAACTCGGCATCGAATCGTAAGATGTTTTGAATCGCGGGCGTTTGTGAAAAGGGAACGGTGTTGAAGTTTGAAAACGCGTTGGTTACCCTCCCCTCTCCCTCGGGAGAGGGCTGGTACAACGTTAACGAAAAAACATTCGAGACCAAGGATAAAACATCGTCATCCCCGCGCAGGCGGGGACCCAGAGATTCACTTTCCATGGGCTCTTGCATCCGTTGTTCACGGCTGCAAACGGATGTTGGCCTTTTCGTCATCCCCGCCTGCGCGGGGATGACGAACATGATTTCCTTAACGTTGGACTAGGGCGAGGGGTGCTTGACATAAAATAGAGACGGAAATTAGTAACATACAAAAAGGCGGGTCATTTTTCTTGACGGTTTCCCTTACTTCAACCACAGAGTCCCTCACCCTAACCCTCTCCCGGGGGGAGAGGGGACGATAAGTCACATCAAACAAAATAAAAACCTCCGATGAAAAAGAACATTTCACGTCGCCATTTTCTCCAAACGGGAACCGCGACCACGGCGTTCGGTTTGGCAGCCTTGCAAACATCAACCTCCGGTGCGCAGATCACCGGCGCGAACGATCGAATTCGGCTCGGATTCGTCGGCATCGCGAATCGGGGAGGCCAACTCATCACGGCGTTCACGAAGCACGCCGACATGGAAGTCGCCGCCCTTTGTGATGTCGACTCGAACACGTTGAATCGGGTCCATGCCCAATTTGACGGTAAACCGTTTGTCTCGAACGATTTTCGCAAACTTTACGAACGTCAAGACCTCGACGGTATCGTGTTGGCGACTCCCGACCATTGGCATGCGATTCAAACCGTTGAGGCGTGCAAGGCGGGAAAGGATGTTTACTGTGAAAAGCCGCTCTGCGTCACCGTCGTCGAAGGACGCAAAATGGTCGACGCCGCCCGAAAATATAAACGGGTCGTGCAGGTCGGAACTCATCGCCGGAGCGCTCCGCATTATCAGGAACTCGCCAAGCAGGGGGTGGACAATCTGGTCGGTTTCGTGACCGTCGGCCGTTCGTTCCGTCCGAGCAACATGTTCCCCGACGGTCTCGGCAAGGCGGCTCCCGGCGAACCGCCGAAGGAACTCGATTGGAATCTCTGGCTTGGGCCGCGACCGGAGCGACCGTTCCAAGCGACGATTGCCCCGTACAAATTCCGTTGGTGGGATCTTTATTCGTCGCAGATGGGGAATTGGGGAGTCCACTATCTCGATGCAATGCGGTGGCTCCTCGGTGAAGAAGCTCCGATTTCCGTTTGCGCCATGGGGGGCCGCTATGTGATCGACGACGACCGCACCGTTCCGGACACCGCGGAGGCGCTTTTCGAATTCAAAAAAGGACGCTTGCTCTCGTTTGCTCAGTACGAAGCGTGTGGTAATACTTGCATGGCGTGTGACGAAAAGTTCCGACCGCTCGGCGAAATCGAATTGCGGGGAACCAACGGCACGCTCTTCGTCAATGATGCCCGTTGGAAAGTGTTGCCGGAATACGGTGGACAGTTTCAAAAGCGTGACGCCAAAATGGAGAAAGTCGAAGGTCCCGGAACACCCTTGGCGGACACCGAAAAATTGCACGCCCGGAATTTCCTCGATTGCATGAAGAGCCGCGAAATGCCGAATTGCGACATCGAAATCGGACACCGCAGTACGACGATGAGCCTGCTTGCGAACATTTCCATGGCGGTCCGTCAGCGGTTGGATTGGGACGCCGAAACCGAGCGGTTCACCAACAATGACGCCGCGAATCAGTTGCTCCATTACGAATATCGGGCTCCGTGGAAGCTCGAGGTTTGATTCGCCTCTCTTTTCCTCCGAACGTTGTTTGGCTCCCCCAGTGTTTCTGTGATATGCCCGGTCCGTGCCGGGCAAAAGGGATTACGGGTTAGCCGTCAACATCATCGATCTAATTCGCCGCGGGCAAGACCGGTTTTGCCGGAGCCGCTCTTGGCATCGGCGAGGACGGCTTTGATAGCTTCCAAGTAAGCAGCGTCGGCCTTTCTGGAATCGGCTTTAGCATTTCGTGCGACTTCTCTGGGATCGCCCCTTCCGAAACTCTGGCCCAAACCTGATGAAAGAACTTGACGAACTCGAAGCCGGTTCCATTGTCAGCCGGAAACGACAAGGCCGCTGACGCAGACGGTCAACGCCGGAACAACGAACCGAAGCGACGGACGCCTCGACTGACGAACCCCGACAACCCCGTGGAAAGTCCCGCTTCGCGGCGGAGTTGGTCCCATAAGGGAAATCGGTCCGGAAACATCGATTTGCCCATTAGGAAAACGGAATTCGCGGCATCCTCTTCGCCTTTCGTCAAATGGTAAACGGTCAGGACGCCGATCAACGCAATCGCTTCCGAGCCGTGAAGCTTGGCCGACGCCAACAGTTCCGTGAAAATCGCGAACGATTCGTCGAACCGCTTCTCGACGGCCAAACACTTGGCCATCGCCGCCCGGGCGAAAATGTAATTCGGATGCAACGCCAGAATCCGGTCGAGCAGCGAATGGAATTCGTCCGTTTTTCCTTGGGCTTCCTTGCAGACGGCAATATTGTATAACACGGAAGCGTCGTGCGGTTCCTTTTCGTCCAATTTTTCGAGCATGTCGATCGCCGAATCCAGATCGTACTTGCCGATCAAATACGCCGCTTCGATCAGGATGTCGATTCCCCGTTTGCTCAACTTGGTTTGCTTCGTCTCGCGGTTCCAATGGATTTCGAAACCGAAGACGTATTGTTCCGATTGTTTCCCTTGAGTTCGTCCAGCCCGACCTTGGTCCAAGCGACTTCGTGTTTGATCAAGTGATGGTTGAAGATATTTTTGATACGGTTTTTCGTGGCGATCATTTCATTGACGAGCGATTTTCGAAACGAGGAAAGGCGCCGCAGGACG
>JAVBPI010000077.1:0-4383 GCA_031549705.1 Thermoguttaceae bacterium | reverse complement strand
CGTCCTGCGTGAAAAACGCCTTCCCTTTGAGATCGCCTTGGAGTCCGATCCGTTCTACAGCGAAAGCAACCTTGCTCACCTTCGTCGCGGCGTTGCCGCCCTCAACGAGGGAAAAGGGGTTGAACATGGCATGATCGAGGTGCCCGAATGAGAATGATCTGGTTCGAGTAGGAGGCCCAAAGACATCATATGTAAACCGGCTTTTTCTCATTGACAGGCCCTTGTCCGTCGACTAAAATAATGAACATTGGGTGCAACATCCCGACAAGCAACACAATTCCTTCCCGTTGGACTTGCCGCAAGGCCTCCGGCGGGGTTATTTTTAGCTTCATGGATGAGCAGCCGCTTCTCAAACCGGGTTTTCATGACTTGCTGCTGGACGACCTGAAGGAGTCGCTTTCGGCTCTATGCGTCCAGCCATTCGAAAACCGATATCGGCGGGAGGAGTTGCTCGACCGTTTCCTTGACTTTCTTCGTGAGTCTCAAAGCCTTGGAATTTTCACGGAGCTTTGGTTGGATGGCTCGTTTTTGACTGATAAGGAATCGCCGAACGATATCGACTTGGTATTGTTCTTCGAAAGCCTGCCTTATCAATCGTTTTCGCCTAGAGAACAGAAGGCATACCGTGAATTGACCGATGTGGACCGCGTGAAGTCGAGATTCGGCTGCGATGTTTATTTTGTCCGGGCGGGCAAGCCCGAGCATCAGCGGTATTGGCGAGGGTTGTTCGGGTTTTCCCGCGATGGTGTTCCGAAGGGTATTGTTCGTATTTATCTTAGGAGGCCGACATGACGAATATTGAAGCTTTGACCGAAAAAATCAAAGAAGTGGAAGGCATCCTTGCCGGGATCGAAAAGGAAATGGCAGAACTCCCTACCCCAGATCCGGGTATCCAACTGGAGTACCGCTCCTTCTCGCGGCACCGCGATGAACTTCGCCAGCAACTTGCCAAGGCGGAAAAAGAACCAGTCGTTGCCTGATACGACATGGCGAACAGTCTTCGTTACCCTGCTCCGGCAGAATCGGGTTGATCTTCGATTTCCTCGCCGGCTTCTTTGGAATCGCTTCCCGTATCTTTTTCCGTCCAATGCTCCGCCATCTTCTCCGTCGCCTTTTCGACGGCTTCCCGCACTGGATCGGTCGTTAGACGTGCATAAATCTCCGTTGACTGCATCGATTTATGCCCCAAGGACTTGCCGATAATCTGGAGCGACGTGCCCCGGAGCCGCAAGAAAAGTGCGTTTGGGGATGTCGGGCGACAAGCGGATTCGGCCAAGAAATGCCAAAACCTCACCCGACATGATCGAAACGGGTTTTCCTCTCTTGACATCATATCCATTCGTGCTATTATATGCGTATGCAATCAAATGAAATCCCAATCAAGCTGGATCGAAGCCGTTGCGCTTGCCTACACCTCCGCAGAGCGAGTCGGGCGGTGTCGCAGTTTTACGACCGCTATCTGCAACCGGCGGGAATTCGTGGCACACAGTACGCCATGCTCATGCATATTACCACTATCAAGGACATTACCGTCGGTGAATTGAGTGAGCGGCTAGGTATGGATCAATCGACCGCAACCCGTGGCGTTAAAGTACTTTACAAAATGGGCTGGATTGCCTTTGCCACCTCGCGGAACGATGCTCGAAAAAAGGTTCTTGTTCTCACCTCGCAAGGAATCGATAAAATTCGTGAAGCCGATCCCCTTTGGGAACAGGCCCAAGCGAAGATCGAAAACGCATTAAAAACCGCTCCATTTGACCGGCTTCTCGGGCTTTTGGATCAAATTACCGACATTGCGAAATAATTTTTTTGTGCAAATACTTGCATATACATACAACAACATTTCAACCGACAAGGAGAAAAAATGTCTACGGCAATGAAGAATCAAGCGATGAGCGATTTTGCGAAAACAATCCGCGATAAAGCATTGGTATTGGGTTATGAAAATTGCGGCATCATTCCAGTCGAATCGGTCGCTGATTACGCCGACAAGCTGAACGAACGCATCGACCGGGTTCCGATGGGAGAGCAGCAGTTCGGCGACTTACGGGGCTTCGCCTCGCCGCAAGAACGATTTCCGTGGGTAAAATCGATTGTCGTTCTCGTGCACCGTTATTCCGTATATAATGTCCCTCCCGAAGTCGATGGCGTTTACGCGAAAACCTATTTGTTCGACGACCGGCTGGACGAGAATGCCGATGCGTTCAAACGGCGACGGCGATTCGGCGAATTTATGGACGAAATAGGCGTCCGGCATGTTACGGAATCGAAATTCGGCCTGACCGCCCTCCGCTGGGCTGCCGTGAAAGCCGGGCTCGGAACGATCCGTCGGAACAATTTTTTCTATACACCGAACGGTTCGTATCTCATGCTCGAAGCGTTTTTGATCGACAAGGAAGCGGAATGGATCGATGACGTGCCGGTTAAACCCTGTCCAACGAATTGCCGCCGCTGCGAGGAAGCCTGCACCTCGAAGTCGCTCTGCGCGCCGTACACAATGGTTCTGGCGAGTTGCATGAGTTTCCAAACGTCGTTGTCGGCGAACATTCCCGGAGCGGGAATCCCGACGGAAGAGATGGCGACGTGCATTGGCAAGCGGCTCTACGGCTGCGACGCCTGCCAGGACGCCTGTCCATTCAACAAAGACAAGTGGATCGGCGGCGAGGATTTTTCCGGACTCGATGCCTTGCTTCCGTCGATGCGACCCGAACGGATCATGGAGATGAGTTACGAGCAAATCGCAGAAACGCTCGGCAGGAAATTTTGGTATATCGAACCGGAAAATCTCTGGAAATGGAAGCTGAACGCCTTGACCGTCATGCGCAACGATTATTGCGATCGGTACGAACGAGCGGTCCGCCTCGGCCTCTCCGATCCCGTCGAAGCCGTCCGCGAATTCGCTACTCGGGTCTGCCGGAAGCTGGCTGGCGAGGGAATCACAGGTTTGGATTGCTGAATGCCATCGGCAAAATATCTCTCGCTCTCTCGGTGCAAGTTACCAACCCTTGTGGGAACGATTGAAAAGTCACGGCGGAAACTCATTTATTCCGGCTTCTCGATTACCTTGAGCGTTTTCGTCTTCAGTTCGGCGTTGCCGATTGATTCGGCGATTTCTTTCGCCTGGCCGGGAAACTTGGCGTTGGCGTAACCTTCAGCGAGTTTGGCACGGTATCCGTCCCCATGTTCCGGCGACACATTTTCCTTGAGAGTCGCCGCCAAATCGTCCAGCACACGGCGAGCGTCATCGGAAAAACCGTCCCGTACCAAAATGCCCGCTTTCGATGTCGTGCTATCCACACGACGGAACATCGTGAGTTCCGGTCGGTTTTCGTCTTCCCAGGTTTTCATCCGCTCAATCGAACGGAGACAGAGCCGACGAACGTCTTCCTTGAACAGATCGTTTTTCGCGCTAAGGGCAACCGACCAAATCGTGCTCGACTGTCGATCGGCGTCGCCGACGTCGCACATTTCGAGAACGCGCTTCCAGACATCTTTGGCTTTGGAGGTCTCACCGCATTCGGCGAACACATTGGCAGCGGAAGCCAGAGCCCCTTCGATCCCGCCGATGTAACCGCAAACGGGCAACTGGGCGTCCGAGACATAATTTTTGTACGAGGCAATCTCTTCGGCCAGTGAAAGAGCTTTTTCCTTGTCGCCGATTTTGACGAGCAACCCCATCGGGTATGTTCGCTCGCTCAAATAGCGCATCACCGGCCAGGCGGCGGTTCGCAATTTGGTGAATTCTTCCGAGGAAACATCCTTCGCTTTTTCGAGATCGACGTTCGGCAGCGGTTCGGTAAACGTTTTCTTTTCCGTTTGAAGTTTATCGTACATTTCCGTCGCAGCCTGTCGCAGGAGTTCCGGACTGGCGGCGTAATCGGGACGGTAAATCACATAAATCCAAAGGGGAGCCCGTTCTTCCGCCGTCGGCAGCGCTTTGAGTTGAGCGAGCGCTTCGTTGAAAAGCTCGTTTTCCTTGACGAAATCACCCTCACGGCGATAATCCCCGGCATAGTCGAAGAGCAATTTGACTTTCGCGACGGGCCGCTTGAGTTTTCGTACTTTTTCAACGGCGGCAGCAATGGGAAGTTTGTCTCGCATTCCGTTGACGAAGAGAACCCAGATCAAATCATCTTTTTCTTTTTCCGGAGCGATGCGTTCAATGGTACCAATGAGACCGTCCAGTTCTTCCGGTTGATGCGTGAACATGCGTTGGCGAAACAGTGTAAGCTCGTCGAAGGGCTTGATCTGTTTCTTCATTTCCGCGGCGAATTCCTTTTCCCCTTTTGCTTCAAGAGCGTTGGCAACGGCGAGTGTGTTTTCGTCGAAACGCTGTTCATCGAAGAAGACCTTCTTTTCCTTCAAGGTTTTTTAAATTCATAA
>JAVBPI010000089.1:0-33181 GCA_031549705.1 Thermoguttaceae bacterium | reverse complement strand
GTTGGTGTTCGGTTTTCGACGAGGACTTTTTTCTTTCGAAAAAACGAGCAGTCGAGTTCTTGCAACTTTGGGACTTTTACAAATTTTCGCAACGGTATCGGCTCGGCTTCCAGACGAATCCGTGTTCGCTCTTGAATTCCGATGGTAAACCGGATCGTGAACTATTCTACTGGATTTCCCGCACGAAATCGATGATCCAGGTCGGCGCGGAGTCGTTCCATCCGGAATTCCTGCGACGCTGGAACAAGCGACATACCGTCGAGCAACTCGAAACCGTGCTGACGGCTCTCGATGGAACCGGACAGGATTACAACGTGTTCCATCTCCAAACGGACTACCACACGACGTTACGGGAATTGATCGAGTCGACGGAACTTTTGCTCGCCGCCGCCGAACGACATCCCCGAATGCGGATCGCATCGAGTCCGTACATGATTCCGCTTTATGACACGGATATTCGCCGGGAGCTCGGATTTCTCGACCGATTGCGGATCAATCGATTTACCGATTACGAAATTTCGCACCCCGAATGGATGGACGCTGCCGTTGCATCCCTCGCCGATCGGATCGACGAACCGCTCCAAAAAGCGATTTACCCCCAATGCCGCGACGAAGCGATGCGGCTGGTTGCTGAAATTTTGAAAGAAACGTAACACCTCAGACGTTGTGTTTTTACGTCATTTCGACCGAAGGGAGAAAACTCACGCCAACGAAATGACTGGAAATACAACCCCAACAGATCAGGTGAGATTTCTCGCCCCGCTCGAGATGACGAATTCGACCTTCATATGCATATTCAATCCCCTATTTTCCGATCCATGAAAACCATTCGCCAGTTTTTTGTTGCGTTATTTATTGCCGCCGTTACCGGTTTCGTTCTTGCCGACGATTCCCAATCATTCCGACCCGGCGAGGTGTGGAACGATGCCGACGGTAGGCCGATCAACGCCCACGGCGGCGGCGTGCTGTTTCACGACGGCGTTTATTATTGGTACGGCGAACACAAAATCGAAGGTGAGGCCGGAAACTCCGCAATGGTCGGCGTCCACTGTTATTCGTCGAAAAATCTGGTCGATTGGAAAGACGAAGGAATCGCCCTTGCCGTTTCCGACGATCCGGCAAGCGACATCACGAAGGGGTGCATTCTGGAGCGGCCGAAAGTTCTCCGCAGCGACAAGACCGGAAAATTCGTGATGTGGTTCCATCTCGAATTGAAGTCGACCGGATACAAGTCGGCACGGAGCGGCGTCGCGGTGTCGGATTCGCCGACCGGTCCTTTTCGTTACATCGAGTCGGTCCGTCCCTGCGCCGGACACTGGCCGCTCAACGCACCGGAAGACGAACGGAAACCGCTCTCCGTCGACGAGGAGAAATTCATTGCGGACTTGAAACTCGGCGGCG
Source organism: Thermoguttaceae bacterium (assembly GCA_031549705.1). Taxonomy (GTDB): domain Bacteria; phylum Planctomycetota; class Planctomycetia; order Pirellulales; family Thermoguttaceae; genus WRKP01. The sequence continues at coordinate 31,780 of JAVBPI010000089.1, read as the reverse complement.
GCCCCCACCCGAAATACCCGACCAACCTGATTTACCGTCGCGATTATTCCGGCGGCCAAATGGCCCGCGACATGACGTTGTACCGAGACGACGACGGCAAGTCGTACCACATTTTTTCGTCCGAGGAGAACGGGACCTTGCACATCGCGGAATTATCGGACGATTTGCTCGAGCATACGGGCCGCTATGTTCGTGTACTGCCGGGAAAATTCAACGAAGCACCCGCCGTGATGAAGCGCAACGGAAAGTATTGGCTTATGGCGTCCGGCTGTACCGGTTGGGCGCCGAACGCCGCACGACTCGCCGTCGCCGACTCAATCCTCGGTCCGTGGACGGAGCTCGACAATCCCTGCCGTGGAACCGACGCCGAAAAAAAGACGACGTTCCATTCACAGAGCACATTCCTGTTGCCGGTTCATGGAACGGATCGTTGGATTTTCATGGCCGATCGATGGAATCCGAAAAACGCCATTGACGGCCGTTACGTTTGGCTGCCGGTCCGATTTGACGGCGAAACGCCGTTCGTGCAATGGTCGGACCGCTGGTCGTTCGATTCGATAAAACCGTGACGATTAGTGTTTGTGTCCCTTGTGCGCGTCGCCTTTATCGTCCTTGGCGACCTTGACGAGGTTCGCCTTGTACGGCGTTTTGCCGACCGTCATTGAGGCAACGGCATTCCCTTTCCAGCCTTCGCAAACCAGTTTGACGAGCTCTGCGTCGACCGACTCGAAGGTGATGTATTGAGGAACGTCCGGCTTTGCGTCTTTCTTCGGTTCTTCTTTCAGACGCGGCAAGGCGTATTGTTTCGTTTTGCCGTTGACGGTGAAGAAAAGCTTGACCTCCTTGACGTCGGCGGCGACGGGTTCGTAGTGAGCATCCGTCAGGAATGTGCGGACGAGTTCGATCTTTTCGCCTTCCTTCTCGCCCGGCTTGACGGCTTCGACGATTTCCAGGGCGAATTTATGTCCGGGAAACTCGACCGTGATCCAACCGTGCTTCGGCTTGAACGCGGCATGATCATGCTGTTGTGCCGTTGCCGGGAAAACCGTTGCGAAAATCGCCAACGCGAACAACAAGGAAACGGTAATGGGGCTTGCTTTCATGGGTAATCCTTTCGTGAAATGGGTGAAACATCTACATTTTGCGGTACTCCGCGTTATTTCAATTAAAATTCATCGCCGATCCTGTCCTCTCCCGCCCGTTCGCGTTCGATCATCTTCTGCGCCGCTTTCAGGCCGAATGTCCAGAACAAGGCGGGCCGTACGAAAAACTCCAGGATCGTCGAGGTAATCAAGCCGCCGACGACGACGGTTGCGATCGGATACAAAATTTCACGTCCCGGCGCATCGGGGCTGAACGTGATCGGAAGCAGTCCGAGGATTCCCGTCAGCGTCGTCATCAGGACCGGCGCAACGCGGTGTTTCCCCGCTTTGACGAGCATCTCTTTCGAGAACGACTCCCCTTCGTGACGGACGAGGTGGAAATAGTGGTCGATAATCAAAATTCCGTTGCGCGAGGCGATGCCGCAGAGCGAAATCATTCCGATCAGGCCCGGCACCGAACGGGACTGTCCCGTTACGACAATGGCGATCACCGCCCCGATCAGCGCCAGCGGAAGCGCCGACATCACTTGCAGCGACATGTTTAACGACCCGAACATCCGATAAAGGACCATCAGAATGCCGATCAACGACACGGCGGAGAGCAAAACGAGCCGGCGTGTCGATTCGACTTCACTCTGGAAAAGTCCGGTGATTTCGAGATAGACGTTATCGTCCGTCAATTCTTTCATGAACGGTGCGAGTGCCTTGTCGATATCGTTTTTGACTTCGAGTCCGCCGCGGCTGCGCGGGCTCATCTGGATCGTGACCTGGACTTGTCCCGCCTCGTGATCGATACGGCTCGGACCGGTTGCGTGCGGGTCGATCTCGGCGACGGCGGAAAGCGGAATCAGCGTTCCTCTCGTCGTTTGGATCGGCATTCGGGCAAGCGCTTGAAGGTCTTCACGGTATTTATCCGAAACACGGAGGAGCAGGTCGACGTTGCGTTTTCCCTCCAGGATTTGCGTTGCGACTTTTCCTTGCATCGCGGTTTCAAGCATGGCGTTGACATCTTCGGGAATGAGCCCGTAGGTTGCGAGCTCGTCCCGCTTGAGCTTGAATCGAACCTGCGGAATGTCCTTCTGTTGCGGTTCGATACGGGGGGAGCCGATATCGGGTATCCCGGAGATCAGCTTTCGGATCAACGCTGCGCGGCGTCGCAACACGGTCGGATCGTCGCCGCGAATCTTGATCGCGATTTTCGAACTTGTTCCCGTACGCAAATGAGCGATCAAGTGTTGCAACGGTTGGTCGTAAAAAGCGACGGCGCCGGGAAGATTATCGGACGCGATCACATGGTCGATGTCGTCGAAGATGTCCTTGATGTTTCGTCCGGAATTCAGGTCGAGCGAACAGAGCATTTCGGACATGTTGACCGGCACGGCGTGCTCGTCGAGTTCGGCGCGGCCCGTCTTGCGGACGACCGACGTAACTCCTTCGATTTTCAAGAGTTCCTCCGCGACTTTCGAGGCGATCTCGTCGCTGGTTTTGAGCGATTTGCCGGGCGGCAGGATGACGTTGACCTGCGGAGCGCCTTCGTTGAACGGCGGCATGAAATCGCTTTTCAACGACAGGAAAACGATCCCCGCCACAATCGTTACAAGAACGGCTCCGAAGAGAATCGTTTTCGGAAACGCCAGGCTGAACCGAATCGCCGACTCGGCACCACGCTGCGCCGCCTTGAGGATGAAGCTTACTTTGTCGTGGTGCCGTTCGGCTTTTTCCGGCAACAACAGGAACGACAGGACCGGTGTGAGCGTCAAGGAAACGAGCAACGACGAGCCCAACGACACGATGTACGCAATTCCCATCGGAGCGAACATCTTTCCCTCCATCCCGCCGAGGAAGAAGACGGGAAAGAAGACAAAGACCGTAATAAACGTCCCGTAAACGATTGCGTTGCGGATCTCGCAACTCGCCTTGAAGACGACAAACAGCGGGAAATCGCGTGTTTCCAATGGTTTGCGGAAATTCTCCCGGAGCCTGCGATAAATATTTTCGACGTCGACGATGGCGTCGTCGACCAGTTCACCGATCGCAACCGCCAACCCGCCGAGCGTCATCGTGTTGATCGACAAGCCGAACCAGGCGAACGTCAGGCAGGTAATGATGATCGAAATCGGAATCGCCGTCATCGTGATGAACGTGATCCGCAAATCCAGCAGGAAGAGGAAGAGCACGATCACGATCAGGATCGCTCCGAGGTAAAGAGCCTCTTCGACGTTCTTGACGGCCAGATCGATGAACGTTTGTTGTTGGTACAGCGGCGAGATCCGAACGTCGGGGTAAGTCAGGTTGATCGTCTTCTGAATCTCCCCGGCGATTTTTAATATTCGCCCGGAAAGTTCCCGCGTGTCCTGGCCGACCTGTTTTTCGATTGTCAGCACCACCGAGGGACGGTCGATCCCTTTGCCGTCCTTGTTTTTGACGTACACGCCGCTCGAACCGACCTTCGTCGCCGGCGCAACGGTAATGGTCGCAACCTGGTGCAGGAGGCACGGCGGATCGGACTCGCTGTTGACGACGAGCGATTTCAAGTCTTCGATTCGTTCCACGCGTCCCAAGGAGCGGACGAGGATTTCGTCGGCTCCCTGGTCGACCAGGAAGCCGCCGGTCACGTTACGATTACTCCCTTCCAGGGCTTTACGGATGTCGTCGAACGAAACCTTGTGCCGCGACATTTCCTCGATGTCGGCGAGCATCTGGTATTGCTTGACGTCGCCGCCGATGACGAGAACTTCGGAAACACCTCCGGCGGCGAGGATTCGTTTGCGGACCACCCAATCGGCGAGCGAACGAAGTTCCATCGGCGAGAGTTCATTTTTTTCGTCCCATAAAGTCAGGTACATGACCTGCCCCATCATCGACGCCATCGGAGTCATGCGAGGCACGACATCGGGAGGGAGCTGGGCGGTTGCGAGTTGCAACCGTTCGTCGACGATCTGGCGGCAGCGGAACGCTTCGATGTTCCAATCGAATTCGATCGTCAGCGAAGCGAGTCCCGCCGTCGATGCGCTGCGTATCGTCGTCACTCCCAGTGCTCCGTTGAGATACGACTCGATGGGAACCGTGACGAGTGTTTCGACTTCTTCCGGCGCCATGCCGGGACATTCGACAAGCACGATCACACGTGGTCGGCTCAGGTCGGGGAGAACGTCGACCGGCAATTGCGTTGCGCGATAGCCGCCGAGGATTAACAGGACAACCGCTAGCACCAATACCAGCGAGCGGTTGTTCAGGGAGAATTTGATAAAATAATTAAACATATGCTAGCCGCGTCGCCGTACGATGCGCTGAAGTGTGAGTCGATCGGGAAAGTCGTGACCGCAGGTCACGGCTCGTCGCATGTTTGTCGAAACGATTAATGCACGTGATCGCCGTGTTGGATGCCTCCGCCTCCGCCGCCGGCGGCTTTTTGGTTCGCGGCGTCCAATGCGGCAAGGATGAAGCCCGCTCCTTTCGAGGCGACATGCGCGCCCGGGAACACGGAGCCGTCGTTGGCGAGCACGGCAATGTTTTTCGTCCGATAAATCACATGCACCGGCGTTTTGCGCCAGATTTTCTTCCCTTCCTCGTCGCCGACCCATTCGAAGACACTCGTCTCCTGGAAGTCCTGTGCGACCGCGTCGACCGGGAGCACGATACAATCGGGGAGCGGCTCGTACTCGACGCTCAATTCGCAACGCTGTCCCGGCTTGAAATGCCATTGCGCAAACCGTCGCGACGCCCCTTCTCCGTCGATTTCGTAACCGTTGAATCGGTTCGGCAAGTCGACGTAACAATAAAGCACCCCATTTTCCGTGTCGATTTTATTGTCGATCGAGCGGAGCTGCAAGCCGTCCACGGTTTCCCGGTTGCCGTTTCCTTCGAATGTCGCCGACACACGGCTCTTGGCGTTCAGGGCTTTCGTCAACTCCTTTTCATCGGCAGCGTACACTTTTCCCTTGATCGCGAGCTTGCAGTAATCGGAGAGTTTGCAAAGCGAATCGCCGACCGCAATGTTCTTGCCGACCGTGACGAACAGTTCGTCGATCGTCAGCGTGTGGTCGTCCTGCTCGTTTTCGTGGTTGTCGGCGATGCTGTTGTTCTTCGACATCGGCGGCGCGAAGACCGTCATGTTACGAATAATTTCCCCTTTCTTTTCGAGCGATTCCGAAACATCATCGGGTTTCAAGCCTTGCAACAACAGGATATTCCGCTGGAGAGCGATTCCCTGTTCGATCTGCATTTTATCGTACACAAGTTCGCGGTGCTGTTTCGGGATCAATTCCGGATCGATCTGGTTGATCCGTTGGAGCTCGGCGGCGTTAATCTCCTTCTTCTTGAGCAGCGTGATGAATTCCGTTTGCGCCTTGACGAGTTCCTGCTGGTTGAGCAGTACGTCGAAGAGCGGGTCCCCCGGTGCGACGGCGATTCCCGCCTCGTGGTAGATTCTCGTAACGACTCCGGACACCGGCGACGGGACCGTGATCGTCGACCAACCCGGCCGTTCCGTAATGACCGCCGGAAACGAAAACGATTTATAATAATCGGTCGGCTCGATCTCGATGACACTCGAATCGTTCAAACCGATGTTCTTCGAGGCGGTCGGACTCAACGCGATCTCAACCGACTGGCCGGGTGCGGCGCTGGAACAGCTCCCTTCACCGTGATCGTGTCCGTCGTGCTCATCATGGTCGTCGGCGGCATCGTGGGGCCAAAATCGCTCCAACGAGGTCCCTTTCGTCATGCCGTGCAGACCGTCGCGGACCGGCTTGACCGTCGCCGCCAAGGTAAAAACGGCGCCGAACAGCAGGAGAACGATAATCAAAGCGGAAGTAAAATGGCGTAGTATTTTATGCGTGAAGGCATTCATGGGATAACCCTTTGCGAATGGAATGATGTCGATATCCCGCTTGCGTTTCAGCTGCGCAGCGCGATACGATGATGTGTTAAACGAAAGCGCAAAGCGAGCGCAAAATCAGATCAAGAGCGATCCGAAAAGAAGATGCAACCGTATATTCGGCGCAAAAGTTTGTAGTGGTTCCGGACGCTGGAAGTCGAACGGCAACCCTTCGGCGTCGACGCAGACGGGGAGCGTCCAGGAAATGAACGAGAAAAGATCGACCGCAAGATCGTCCTGAGCGGCGCGGGCTTCGGCCAGTACCGGCTGACTACCGATACAACCATGCCCGTCGTCGCAGGGAGCGGTTCGGTCCTGATCGGGAGCCGGAGACGATTCGCCGTGGTGGTTGCCGCAACAGCAGGAACTCGGCTTTTCGTCGACGTTTCCGGTAACATGGGCCAGTTCATGAAAATGCACGCAACAATAGACATGCCCCCCCATGACGCAGTGCAGCATCACGAGGAACGTCACGAAATATTGGATGTAGCGGTGCTTTTCGAACATGGATCCCTCAAAAGTTCACACTCTCTATCATATTCGGCATTTCGAATCGTGTCAAGTGAAATATTTTGTCGGGATTTGCGTGATTAGGCGCAAAACGGCGGGCTGCGACAATAAAGCCGCGGCTCGTTTGGGCTTACTCAACGCGCAAAATCCGGGTTTCGCCGAGTTTGAGCGTCAGTTTCCATTCGTTGCCGTTACCGAGTTTTTCGCCGCTCAAAATATCCTTCCAGGCAACGCTTTGGGGCCAGCGGAGCGTGATCGGGCCGTCCTTTGTTCCGTGAACGACGACGAAATTTCCGAGCGAGTAGAGCACGGCTTCGTCTTCACAGAGAATCGGCACCCCGGCTTTTTGAGCGGTCTCCCGAATCAATTTCGGCGACAAGCGGGGCCAGCAGCAGACCGTATCGTTCCCACGAACGGCAATCGCCGCCGAATCCGTCCATCCGGCGATCGTTTCTTCCGGCTTGGCGTCGGCGATGTAGAACAACGGCTTGACGTTCCCTTCGACTTTAGGCCGTTCGGACTCCGAAAACGGTTTCAAGGTGAATCCGGTCAACTCCTTGATCGCTTCGAGATCAGGTCCGCCCCCGTTGCCCGGTTCGATGGCGCCGGGAGCGTAGCACCAGATTCGGGTTTTTCCCGCCGTTTTTTCGTGCAGCGTCTTCCGCTGTTCCGGCGTAAGCGCCCAAGCATTGAGAAAAACGAACACTTTGGCGTGGTCGACCTTTCCGGCAAGGACGTCGTCCAAAAGATATTGTCCAAACGGAGCTCCACAACGGGCAACGTGAGCCCGGCATTCGTAAATCAGCGAACGGGTCAACTTGTTGCCGTTATGAGCGACATACATGGCGGACGCCTCGTCGATCACGACGGCGATTTCCGGACGGAAAGGGATCGGATTTTTCAACAACGGCAAATCGATCGCTTCGAGTTTTTTCATCTCGGCCCACATGGCGGGATCGTCGAACCACCCGGCGGAACCGAGATCCATCCACCACCCGGCGAAGTTGCGGCACGCCTCCTCGCCGACATTGCGCAACAGCATTTGGTTGCTCTCCCATGAGTTCTTTGCCCGTTCCTTGGAGCCGGGAGCGTTTCCGGCACTGATATGGGTCGACGTATCGTCCTCGTAGAGCCAGAGTTTCCCGGCGAGCATCACGCTTTCGGCGGCGGTCATCGCGGCGGCGCTTCCGCCGAGTTGCCGATCGTAATACGAAATCGGCGAACAGAGAATATCGACGTCCGGACTGTCGAGCACTTTTCGTAGCGCATAGTGCCCCGACGCCGCCGGGCCGCGATTCAACGCCGTGAATTCGAACAAATATCCGTAGAACAACACCGAGAGTTTCTTTCCGTGCGTTTTTTCCCGAACGACTTTCGCCATGCCGAGCATTCCGTCGACCATGATTTCCTGCAACGCGAAATTGTGGTCGATAATATCCTGATCGGTTTTCGGATCGAGCAAAATTCCCTTCTCAACCATGCCGCGGCGGCGTTGCGGCGTCGGCGGTTCGACGGTCGCCAAGCGGACGTCGGACCGTCCCCACGCTTTCTGCAACGCTTCGTCGGTCGAGTATTTTTTCTTGAGCCAATCACGGAACGCCGCAGCGGGAACCGGCGCGTTGCCGTGATAACGGTCCGCCCAACTGTCCATGTAGAACCACTCGGCGGTGTTCTGCCCTGTCGGATGGTATCCGGCCATCGAGTCGCCGAACTTCGCCTCGAGTTTTTCGATCAGGATTCCGAGACGCTCGGCGGCTTCAGCTCTCCATTTCGGCGACGCGACTTCGAAGCAGGGCTTCCCCCCTTCTTTTTCGTACACCATCATGTCGTCGGGATTCGCCTTTGCCCACCACGTCGGCGGATAGGTTCCGATCCGAGGAACAAGTTGCGCTTTCGGGTTGGCGTCGAGAACCCGTTGACATTCGGCGAAAGCCTGTTCGAACTCTTCAGCACAATCTTTCCACGGCTCCGGCCAGGGAAGATGAACCGGCATGCTGACGAAATTCACACCGACCGACGCTGCCAATCGAATTTGCGATTCGAAAACGCCGTCGATCACCGCCGCCTGGACAAACCGTTGACCGGGTTTGTAAACGCCGATCCGAAGGCTCGATTCCGTTGCCGCGCGAGCCCAAAGTTTGACGGTGTAACGATGCCCTTTTTTGATCCCCAGGTTGGCAAGATGATAAACGTGAAAGTCCGGCCAAGGACCATTTGGATCCTTCAGCGAGATCTGGAGGGCAGCGCTGCCGCCGTTTCCTTTTCCGGCAACGACGTCGACGGTTCCGACGGTGTTCGCGGCGCCGGTCGGCCAGAACGTCCAATCGCTCTTGAACGAATCGATGCCGTTTTCAAAATCGCGGCGGGGAAGCATCACGGCGCCGGTCTCCTTGTCCGAGATCCGGATGTCGTCGAGCCAAATCGTGTTCGGCTTGGCATCGAACCGAAAATGAATCGTGATGTTGCTCGGATCGTCGATCGTTCCGGTCATCTCGAATTCGAGAGCTTTCGCTTCCGGCCCGATCTTGAGCACGGCGTGCCCCGGAGCGCCCCAGAACCAGCGTCCACGTTGCGGCTCGCCGTTCCGTTCGATCTGCGGAACGCCGTTGTTGACACGAACCCGAACATCCTGCGCTGCCGCGAAAAATGTTCCGAAAACGAGTAAAAAGACCGTCCCGATGACGATGATACGTTTCATATTGCTCTCGTTGAAAAATCACGAACCACGGACCACGAATCACATTCCCATAGTATAAACAGCCCGAAACCGCCTTGCAACCGTCGGAAAACGTCGTATGATAGACACAGACGCCGGAACCTTTGGTTCGCGGGTTAATGTGGTGTCAATAAAAAATGAACGGGGTCGTGTTTTGTACGGAGCGTAGCGAAGTTCAAAACGCGGCGGACCATACACGACAATCGTTCAAACAACGAATCAAATGACATCACCTGCTCGATAAACATCCAACATCCCATTACCGATTCCCATGAAACGTATCCTGATTATTGCGGGCGATTTTACGGAAGACTACGAATTGATGGTGCCGTTCCAGGCGTTGCAGATCCTTGGTTACGCCGTCGATGTCGTTTCGCCGAACAAGAAAAGCGGCGAAAAAATCAAGACCGCGATCCACGATTTCGAAGGGGAACAAACCTACTCGGAGAAACAGGGGCATCAATTCGAGTTGAACGCCAATTTCGACCATGTCATCGCTGAAGGATACGACGGCCTGTTGATTCCCGGAGGGCGGTCGCCGGAATTTTTGCGTTTGGACGAACGGGTCTTGAAGATCGTCCGCAAGTTCGCGGAACTCGGTCGTCCGATCGCGGCGGTCTGTCACGGCCCTCAACTTTTGGTCGCCGCCGACGTGATTCGCGGCAAACGGATCGCATCGTATCCGGCCTGTGCTCCGGAAGTTCGTTTGGCGGGAGCCGAATACGTCAACCTGTCGATCGACGCCGCTGTGACGGACGGCAATTTCGTCACGGCTCCCGCTTGGCCGGCGCATCCGGCTTGGATCCGACAGTTCCACGATCTCCTTTCGAAACGGTAGGTGTCATTTCGACCGTAACGAAGGGAGAAATCTCACTTCTACGAAAGAGTTGAAATTGAGTTCTTTCGATTCAGTAAGATTTCTCGCTCCGCTCGAAATGACGGAATTGTTTTTTCCTTAGCTCACGATCATTCCCATGCTCCGATATCTTGTTCCGTTCCATCCGAAGCGGCATCCCCATTTTTTCACGGACGTTCTCGTCATCGGCGGCGGCTTGGCGGGACTCCGTGCGGCCCTCGCCGTCGATCCATCGTTGCAAGTCCTCGTCATCTGCAAAGCGGGTCTGGCGAACTCCAACAGTGTCAACGCCCAAGGGGGAATCGCGACCGTTTGGGCGAAGTCCGACACGTTCCAGGAACACATCGAAGATACGCTCGACGCCGGCGGCGAACTTTGCGACCGGCAAGTCGTCGAACACGTCGTCCGCTCCGGACCGGAAGAGATCCGCCGAATGATCGAATTCGGCTCGCGCTTCGATCGGAATCAAGCCGGTGAAATCGTCCTCGGTCGTGAAGGAGGACACCGTAGCGATCGGATTCTGCACGCCAACGGCGACGCCACCGGCCGCGAAATGATGCGGGCCGTCATAGAGGAAGTTCAAAAACGTCCGAATATTCGGGTCTGGGAAAACACCTTTGCGCTCGACCTGCTGACGATGGAGAACCGTTGCCGCGGCGTGATCGTCTATTGGAAAAAGCACGACGAAAAAGAACTCGTTTGGGCGAAGCAAACGATCCTCGCGACCGGCGGCATCGGCCAGATTTATCGGGAGACGACGAACCCGGAAGTTGCGACCGGCGACGGCATTGCGATGGCGCAGCGGGCCGGAGTGTTGATCCGCGACATTGAATTCGTCCAATTTCACCCGACCGTCCTTTATATTGCCGGGGGGAGCCGCAGTCTCATCAGTGAAGCGATGCGCGGCGAAGGGGCGAAGCTCGTCGACCGACGCGGACGCCGATTTATGCACGATTACGATCCCCGCAGCGAATTGGCGCCGCGTGACATTGTCAGTCGGGCGATCACGAAACACATGGAGAAGACGAATGCGTCGAACGTGTTCCTCGACCTGACGCACAAACCGGCGGATTGGATTTATGCACGATTTCCGGGAATCGCGGCGACGTGCAAGCATTTCGGGATCGACATCGCCAAGGACCGGATTCCCGTACGCCCCGGCGCCCATTATTCGATGGGGGGAATCGTCGTCGACAGGGACGGCCGTTCGTCGTTGCATGGACTCTGGGCGATCGGCGAAGTTTCGAGCACCGGCCTGCACGGAGCGAACCGCCTGGCGTCGAACAGTCTGCTCGAAGCGCTCGTTTACGGCGAATCGGCGGGACGATTGGCGGGAGCGGTTGCCAAGACGACGGCGAACGATTATCGTGTCGAATTCATCGAGAACCGTCCGTTGCCGCCGCTTGACATTGCGCATCAAAATTTCGGTTCCCTGATCGACTTGGCGGACATCCGTAACGCGCTGAAGAGCTTGCTCTGGCGAAATGCCGGCGTGGTGCGTGATGAAAGCGGGTTGTCCGATGCGATAGCGGACATCGAGTCCTGGTCCCGATACGTTTTCGCACGGCAATTCGGATCGGCGGACGGTTGGGAACTGCAAAACATGCTGACCGTCGCCGAATTGGTCCTCGCCGGAGCCCGCCAACGCCGTGAAACTCGCGGAGCTCATAATCGTTCCGATTATCCTGAAACGCTCCCCGTCGCGGAACATTCGTTGAATCACTGATCAAAGTGCCGGAGAAGAAACGCAACGCGATTCCCGGCCCCTTTCCCCCAACCAACGGTCGATTGCCTCCAGCGTCTCGGGAGGCACGGAATGTCCTTTCCGATGATTGAGGAGCTTGATGTTCTCCGGCTTGCCGTAAAGCCGATAAACGGGGATCGCCGACTCGATGGTCGGTCGACTCGCTTCACCGTCCGAGGCGTCGCCGCCGATCAACAGGAACGGCCGGGGAGCGATCAGGGCGACCAATTCCCGGTGGTGTAACGGAAAATCCGGTTTCTTCACTTCGGCTCCGAGATACCAGATCGCCTCCCAGTTCGATTGGTCGATGTCGACGCCCCCTTCGCTGCTGACGCCGCAGGCAACCCGATCGTCGAACGCCATCAGGTAGAGAACCTGTTTCGCGCCGAGGGAATGTCCGAGACAACCGATGCGTTTCGAATCGACTGATGGCAACGAAACGAGAAGGTCGACGGCGATTTGGCCGTCGAGAAGCATTCGAGCCATTCCCTTGTCGTTCGGGCGTCGTTGCAAAAATTCCTTGGCCGGTTTTTCAAGGGGATGAACTTGCCGTTCGTCGCTGCCGGTGTAAAGAAAGTTTTGCGGACACAACACGACATACCCCTTGCGAACCAAGCGATCGCCGAACGACTTTTCCGTCACGGCAAGTGTTCCTGCCGGTTGGTGGTACGACGTCTTGTCCGTGGTGTGGAACACGACAACAGCCGGCCGCCGTTCCGATGATTCGTCCGGAACCAGCAGAAACGCCGGTGTTTTCGTGCCGGGTTCCGTTTCGTAACGAATTTTCATCCGGGTAAAACCGTCGAGTTGCGTTTCCTCCAGGATTTCGAATTTCGGCGGCGAAACTTCGTCTCCCGTTTTTCGTGCGGAAACAAGCGGTCCGAGAAATTCGAGCCAACGTCCCCGCAGGACGTCGCGCTGTTTTTCCCAATCGGCGAGCGTCATGACTTCCTGGGCGGACAGTGAAACCGTCGTCAACCAACAGATCAACAAACATGAAAACAATCGCATGGTCCGAAACCTCGAGATGGTGTTTGTACGGCTTGTTTACCATTCGCCGATTCTACCACGGAACGTTTCGGCTCGACAGATGGCAAACGAACCCGACGAACAGAAAAAGAGCTCCGAGTGCGCAATGCTTCCGCGACACTTGGAGCTCTTCATTGGGTTTATTGCCACCACATTTAAGGGACTTGGTCGACGCCCTGACGGTTTACCAGTAATACGCCGGTCTTGCATACCAAGGGCGTCCCCAGCCCCAACCGTATCCGCCGTAATAGCCGCTGTAGTACCGATAACCTGGTGCGTAATATCCGCCCCAACACGAACGGTAATAGACCGGCGTGTAGCACGGCACATAACACGGATCACAGCATGGGTAGGTCGGGGCACAACAGTCGACGGCATTCGAAGCCGTCGGTTGCTGCGGTGCCGGCGTCTGTTGTGCCGGTGCAGGTGTCGGCGCCGCTTTCGGTGTTTGATCTTGAGCAACGGCCCAAGTCGCTCCTGTGATCATCACGACGGCGACCCAAGAGATCATCCAAAGGATTGTCGTTCTCATCGTTGTTCTCCTTTCGTTTTGCCATGGATTCCGACAATGGGACGCCGATTGTCACCAATCAGCGCCGACGAGCGTGGAACATCCTTCTCGTCAATCAGTGCGTCGGAGCGGAAGCTCCTGTTCGACCGGCAGTTCAACCGTGTTATTCGAATTGTAGGCAGCCGATCAAGGAAGGAAAGGAAGATTTTGCGGTTTATTCGGATTTTTTCGGTTTCGTTACCCAACAGAGCCTGAAACGTCAGCGGGGGACGGTCTCTTCGTCGACGTTTTATTTCTTTTCGATCGGTTTCAGGCGAAAGTCGAGTTCGATGGAGTTTTCGTTTCCCTTGACTTGATAGTCTTTCAGTTCGCAGGAGACGTCGGGATGCGTGAAGGACGACACGGAAATATCGTACTTTCTCTCGACGGCGGGAAGAAAGTATTCGTACTTTCCCTTGGAATTCGGTTCGAAATAATCACTCGTCTGGCGAACGACCACGCCGACCGGACAGCCCCCCGGCGGACAGGTTTTCCCGAAGTCGGGCTCCTTGGCCAAGAGACTTTCCGGGCATTTTTCGTGGAGGAAAATCTGGTATTTTTCCGACGGGGTTCCATCGGGATTGTATACCGTGCCGTGGAGGCGGATCCCCTTTTCGAGAACGAAATCGAGCCGTTTTTCCTCGACGCCGTTGCCGACGTTGAATTCGAAAACCCCGGGAGCGGCACCGAGCTTGCTGTCGACGCCGATGTCCCAAACTTCACCCGCCTTGCACCAGGGAATGCCGAACTCTCCATTGACGTTGGTCCATTGGAGACCGTGGCCGCAGGCGCTGTGCCGTTTGATCGAAACCGGCGACCACGGAACCGGCGTTCCATCGGCTCGCTTGACGGTTCCTTTGACGTTGCCGCGACTTTTCATGACCAAAGTCATGATCGGCGCCGATTTGTCGAAATCGTCCCAGTGTTGGTCGGCCGAAGCGAAAACCCGTCGTTTGCCGTCCGGCATGAGAACGCCTTCATCGGGACATCTTGCGACAAAATACGTTCGTTCGACAACCGACGGCACTTCGGCGATACCTTGAGCATCCGTCCGTTGTTGGAAAAGGCGATTCATCAAACGGCTGCAATTCAAGCTGCTTTTACTTTGGGGTATTCGCGGCAACCATGAATAAACCTCGACGCCGGGGAGCGGCGTTTGATGCTCGTCGACGACTTGGAGCTTGTACGTTTTCCACGGCAGCAGTTTCAACATGAACGGTCCGTTCTTGATTTTCTCCGGCGGCGTCTTGCCCCGGTGTCCGCGACCTTCTTCGGTGTCGAGATAATCCATGCCAAGTTTCCGATGAACGGCGAACACTTGTTGAAGCGTTCGAATGTCGTCGTCGGGATAGGCGAAACGGAAATTCCCGTCTTTGTCACTTTTCGTCACGTTCGGATAAGGGGTGTCCCAAGTCCCGCCGACCCAAGCTCCTTCGACGGGATTCCCGGCCTCATCGGTTACGGTTCCCGAAATGAGCCGGGCGGGTTTCAGCGTAACGGTTATCTCGGGGATTTCCCGATTTCCTTCTTTGAACTTCGGACGGCCTTCGCCGAGTTGTTCTTTGTTCGGTGAAACGGCATAAACAGACATCCAAGCGCCGATTTCGTTGGAGGGGACCGGCAGCGCGAACCGACCGTTTTCGTCGGAGCGTTGCCATTGGTCCGGATCGATCATGTCCTTTTCGAGCAGAACGTCGGCTCCGGCGACCGGTTTGCCGTCGGCGTCGACAACGATTCCTTGAAGCAGAACGGTTTCGGCCCGGGTGTTGCCGTTCGAAAGAACAGCGAACAACGTCAAGAGAACGACGGCGAGCGAGCGGAGCATTGGCATGGTTTTCACAGTGAAGGAGCGACACGAAAAAACCGCCCCATGGGACGATTACCGTTTTTCTCCGCGACCGCTTCCTGACAAGCGCGGCTCTGATTATTGACCCGGCTTGGGGGAGGAACGGTGAGGAGCGATGACGAAAAGTATAAACGGAATGTTCGGCGAATGCAAGAAAAAATCCGCCCGACAAGGATACACGCGGCTTGGGCCGCTTTCGAGACGCTTGGCATATACGGTTACAAAGGATCTTGACATCATCCAGAACTATTACTACAATAGTATCAGTTTTTGAGCAAGTCTTGCCGCCCTTGGAGAAAACCAACATGAAACGCCAGATCATCAAAATCGACGAAGACAAATGCAACGGTTGCGGTCAATGCGCCACGGCCTGCGCCGAAGGAGCCATCCAAATGGTCGACGGTAAGGCCCGGCTCGTTTCGGAAGTTTTTTGCGACGGTCTCGGAGCCTGTCTCGGCGAGTGTCCCGTCGGAGCGATTACCATCGAACAGCGTGAAGCCGTTCCTTACAATGAACGCGAGACGATGGAAAAACTCCTGCCGCAAGGGATGGAGGTCGTCCGCCTGCATCTCGAACACTTGAAAAATCACGGTCAGCAGAAACTGTACGAGGAGGGTGTTGCCGTTCTCCAAGAAAAAGGGATCGAAATTCCTGCCGTGATGAAGGCGGTGAACCCGCAACCGGCCCCTGCCGCCTTGCCGTTGCTGGCATGCCCTTCTTCCTCGCCGTGCGGCAATGCGGGAGAAGCGAAAACCAATTGGCCGATCCAATTGCAGTTGATCAATCCGGATTCGGCGGTTTTCGACGACGCCGACCTTGTGATCGCCGCCGACTGCACCGCCTTCGCCTATTCGAATTTCTACCGGGAATTCACGCTTGGCAAAACGCTCGTCGTTTTTTGTCCGAAATTGGATCATGTCACGGACCTGTATGTGGAAAAACTGGCGACGATTTTTTCGCGACATGCGATCCGCTCGATCACGCTGTTACGAATGCTCGTTCCCTGTTGCGGCGGGACGAGCATGATCGTCAAGCAGGCGTTGGCCCAATCCGGCAAGGAGATTCCCGTTTCGGAACACGTCGTCGACTTCGACGGAACCCTCCGCTCGTGATAGCGGTGAATGTCTCACGAACCGCCGGAATATCTTCGGTTCTATCGTCGCCGAACGAAAATCGGATGTAATCACTGTAGTGTTTTTGACAGCCTTAGGTGAAATGTACCTGAAAATATTTTCAGAAACCTTTTCTTTCACTTGGTGTTTGTAGAATTGTGTCAGAACAAAAGGACCTTTGATGATCTAAAACAGATGCCGGACGAATCGTCCGATGCGTCCCGCTCACGAAGTGTACGAGGGGTTCCCAAGCAAATCATCACCGACAGAAGGAGAACGACGATGAGCACCAATCTGCATAAAACCATCCTTGTCGCATGCCTGATCGCAACTTCTTGCGTGAGCTTCGCGGCGGCTCAGAATGGAGAAGCCAAGCTGCACAAATACAGTACCACTATTGAAAAAGAGCGTCCGGAACTGAACGAAGAAACCCAAAAGTTAATGTCGGCCTATCGGCGTGATCCGTCGCAATCGAATAGAGCGGCACTGAAAAAACAGTTGGAAATTAATTACGATAAAGTTGTTGAACGTAAAAAGGGGAAGCTCGAAGAGTTAAAGCAAACAGCCAAACATGCGTCCAAGGTTCAGGAGATGCAATTGATTGTGGATGAAATGTTGCAGAACCGGGATGCCCGCATCGAACAAAACATGCGTCGCCTCACCGATCCACGTCTTCGGCCCGGCTCCCGCGATACGAAAGACGGATATTTGCCGGTCCTCGGAGCCGCTCAGAATGTGAATATCGCTTACACTCCGGTCACCAACGAGGATTATTCCCAATTCATTAATGCAACGAAAAGAAAGGCACCGAAGGATTGGGGGAAGGGAATCATGCCTGCCGATCAGTCGCGGCAACCCGTGGTGAATGTTTCCTATGACGATGCCGTTGCCTATTGCCAATGGCTCTCGAAGAAGGATGGGAAAGCCGTTTACCGTCTGCCGACCGAAACGGAATGGGAGTTTGCCGCCGGACACATGCCCAAAGATGCGGATTTCAATTGCGGCGAGAGAAAAGGGACGGCTCCGGTTGATGCCTATGCCCAAACACCGGCGGCCTGCGGTGCCATCGATATGTGGGGAAATTGCTGGGAATGGACTTCCACCCCAATGAAGCCTTCCGAAGGCAAAGAGCGTGGAAAAACGTTCATGACGGTCAAAGGCGGTTCCTGGCGTTCGCCTCGAACGAGCTGTCGCACGGAACATACCGGCGAAGGGAGGGAATCCTCCACCGGCGACGCCGATGTCGGCTTCCGAGTCGTCCAGGAAAAATGAGACGCGGTTTGCATAATCGCTCAAAAAACCGCCCGGTAGTTCTACGACTGCCGGGCGGTTTTTTGCCCTATCAAGCGACCGTCAGTACGGCGGGTACGCCTTCCTTCCGGCTGTTATGTTCTTACACGATCACTTTGCCGTAGTAGGCGTTCGTGTAGAGTTGCTTGATCTCGGAAATCAACGGGAATCGCGGATTCGTGCCCGTACACTGGTCGTCAAACGCTTCTTCGGCAAGGTCGTCGAGTTGAGCGAAGAATTGTTTCTCATCGACGCCGACGTCTTTAATCGTTGCGGGAATTTCCAGCTTCACGCAGAGTTCACGGAACGCAGCGAGCAACTTGTCCTTCATCTCCTCGTTCGTACCGTCGCCGAGTCCCATGTACCGGGCCATCCGGGCGTAACGGCTCGTTGCGTCGGGATAACCGTATTGCGAAAACGCCGTCTGCTTGCGTGGAGCATCCGTGGCATTGTAACGAATAACATGTTCGATGAGCAAGGCGTTGGCCAAACCGTGCGGCAAATGGTACTCCGCCCCGAGTTTATGCGCCATCGAATGACACAAACCGAGAAAAGCGTTCGCAAATGCCATGCCGGCCATCGTTGCGGCGTTGTGGACTTTTTCTCGGGCTCGTTGGTCCTTCCCTCCATTGGCGTACGCGGACGGTAAATATTTGAACAAAATTCTTGCCGCTTCGAGCGCCAAGGCGTTCGAGTAGTCGGTCGCCATCACGGAGACGATCGCTTCCATCGAATGAACCAGGGCGTCGATTCCTGAATACGCCGTCAGCTTCTTCGGCATCGTCATCACCAGCGCCGGGTCGACGATCGCGATGTTCGGCGTCAATTCGTAGTCGGCGATCGGATATTTTTGTCCCGTCGAGTCGTCCGTCACCACGGCGAACGGCGTCACCTCGCTGCCGGTTCCCGAGGTCGTCGGAATCGCGACAAGCATCGCCTTGACGCCGAGTTTCGGGAATTTGAAAACCCGTTTTTCGATATCCATAAAGCGCAACGCCAAATCCTGGAACTTGACGCCGGGGTGTTCGTACAACAACCACATGATTTTCGCGGCGTCCATCGGGGAACCGCCGCCGACGGCGACGATCACGTCGGGTTGGAACGCCTTCATGCGGTCGACCCCTTTGCGGATCGTCGACAAATCGGGGTCGGGAAGCACTTCGAAGAAAATTTCCGGCTCGATGCCGATTCCCTCCAACGTGTTGGCGACCTTCTCCGGGATGCCGAGATTGAACAGCGGACCATCCGTTACGATAAATGCCCGTTTTTTGCCTCGCAGTTCTTCAAGCGCCAGCGAGAGACAATCGCTTTTGAAGAAAATCTTCGGCGGCACGCGGAACCAAAGCATATTTTCACGACGCTCCGTGATCGTTTTGACGTTCAATAAATGTTTCACGCCGACGTTCTCGCTGACGCTGTTGCCGCCCCAGCTTCCACAGCCGAGCGTCAGGGACGGTTCGAGCCGGAAATTGTACATGTCGCCGATCGCCCCCTGGCTGGACGGTTGGTTGATGAGAACCCGCCCCGTCGTGACGCGCTTGCCGAAAAACTCGATCCGATCCGTGTTGTTCGGATCGGTATAGAGCACCGATGTGTGTCCCATTCCGGCGAAACGAATCAAGGCGGTCGCCTTCTCGACGGCGCACTCGAAATTCTCGGCCCAGTACATCGCAAGGATTGGCGAAAGTTTTTCGTACGACAATGCTTCGTCGGGCCCGATCTTCTCGACTTCGGCCAAAAGAATTTTCGTCGCCTCGGGAACGTCGAACCCCGCCATGCCGGCGATCTTCGCCGCCGGTTGACCGACGATCTTTGAATTGATCTTGCCGTCCTTCAAAATCAGGGCTCGGAGTTTGTCCCGCTCGGCGTCGTTGACGAGATGCGCTCCGCGCAACGTAAATTCGTCGCGGACCGCATCGTAAACGTCCTTCACGACGACGACTGACTGTTCCGAAGCACAAATCATCCCGTTGTCGAAGGTTTTGCTGAGCAGGATCGAGTTCACGGCTGTCTTGATGTCGGCGGTTTCGTCGATGATCGCCGGGGTGTTTCCCGCCCCGACGCCGATCGCCGGTTTTCCGGACGAATATGCCGCGACGACCATTCCGGGACCGCCGGTCGCGAGAATCAAGTTGATGTCCCGATGCGACATGAGCTGTTTCGATAATTCGATGGTCGGCTCGTCGATCCAACCGATGATTCCTTCCGGCGCCCCGGCGGCGACGGCGGCGTCGAGAATCAGCTTGGCCGCCATCACGGTACACTTTTTCGCCCGCGGATGCGGCGAGAAAACGAGTCCGTTGCGCGTTTTCAGGGCGAGCAGCGCTTTGAAGATCGTCGTCGACGTCGGATTCGTGGTCGGAATCACCCCGGCGACGATCCCGACCGGCTCCGCGATTTTTCGGATCCCGAACTCCGTGTCGTGTTCGATCATCCCGCAAGTTTTGTCGTCGTGAAATTTGTTGAAGATGAATTCCGACGAGAAATGGTTTTTGATCACCTTGTCCTCGACGATTCCCATGCCGGTCTCTTCGACGGCCGCCTTGGCCAACGGAATCCGCTTCGACGCCGCTGCAAGGGCCGCCGCACGGAATATTTCGTCGACCTTCGCCTGGTCGTAGGTTGCGTAGATTCTCTGAGCCGCCTTGACTCGTTCGACCATGGCGTCGAGGGTCTCCGCGCTGTTGACGATGGGATGTCCCGTTTCAGGGTTATTGGGTGTGTTTTCCATGGTGACAGTCCTCCATTGGGGATGAAATTCGTGTTGAAGCGGCAAAACGCAAGCGTTTCAGTTGAGGAAATTATAGACCTGCGGTGTCGATAGTTTTTTATCGATAAACGATTATCTATTTATAGCGAAAAATTTTCAGTGGTCAAGGCGATTTCGCGGTTTTTTGTATTGGGCGGGCGTTTTGCTTTGATTTTCCGACGAAAAACCCATTAAGCCGGGCGATTGGGGGGCATCCTTCGCTTCCGGCTGTCATGGTCATTACAACCGACCAACCGGACACTTAGCGGATAGGACGGACTAAAACTTGAAATCGGGGGACGGCGTGTGGGCTTCGCGGAAGATTTTTTCGAACACGGCGACGATTTCCGGATGCTTTTCGGCAACGTTCGCCAACTCTTTCGGATCGGCCTCGACATCATATACTTCGATCGGACCGTTCGGTGTCTTCGACACGTCGAGTCGAATCCCTTTCCATTTTCCGAACCGGGCGGCGATCTTTCCTTTTTGCTCGTAAAATTCCCAGTAAAGATACGGATGCTCTCGTTGCGATTTCACGTCGCCGAGCAACGTCGGGAGAAAACTCAAGCCGTCGATGTTCACCGGTCGCTCCGTTTGAGGAACTCCCGCCATATCGGCCAAAGTCGGCAGCATATCCCAGAATGCACCGAGATGATTCGAGACGCTCCCCGGCTTCACCTTATTCGGCCAGCGAACGAGAAACGGTACACGAATTCCGCCGTCGTAAAGATCCCGTTTATAACCCCGGACCGTCCCGGACGATTCGAACAGATCGCTGCGGTGTCCCCCTTCATGGTGCGGACCGTTATCGCTTGAAAACACGACGACGGTCTTCTCGTCGATCCCGAGTTCCTTGAGGAGACCGAGGATTCTTGCAACGGTTTCGTCGAGTCGGTCCATCATGCCGCAAAACGCGGCGACGGGATTGCGGACCTCGGTGTTATGCGAGTACTTGCCGATCGTCTCCTCGAACTCGGGAAAAACTTTTCTCCACGGAGCGACGTATTTCTCGGGAACCTGCATCGCGGCATGCGGAATCGTGACGGGAAGGAAACAGAAGAACGGCTTCTCCTTGTTCCGCCGGATGAAGTCGATCGCCTCGCTTTCGATTAAATCGTACGAATACGTTTTGCCGTCCAGTTCGATCTTCCCATCGTTTTTGTGCAAATATGGTGGATAATACGAGTGGGCGTCGCGCTGGCTGTAATAACCGACGAATTCGTCGAATCCATGCTTCATCGGCGACCCCTCGTTATGCGGCGCACCGAGCCCCCATTTACCGTAACAACCGGTCGCGTATCCTGCTTTTTTCAGGACCTCCGCAATGGTGACCTGCTCTTTGGGCAACGCCGTGTCACCAAATATCTTGTCGTTTTTATTCCCACGAATCGCGGCGTGGCCGGAGTGGAATCCCGTCATCAAATTACATCGGGACGGCGCGCAAACCGTTGCTCCGGCGTAAAATTGCGTGAACTTCATTCCTTCCGTCGCCAACCGGTCGATCGACGGAGTCGTGAATTTTTGCTGTCCGTAACAACTCAGGTCGCCGTAACCGAGATCGTCCGCCAGGATGAACACGATGTTCGGTTTCGCGACCGATTCCGAAGCGAACAGCGACGTCGAGATGAACAGCGAAACGAAAACAAACGATAGGAACAGTCGTGTCGGCATAATAAAGGAGTTGTTCCTCACAAAGGCACGAAGGGCACACCGGGTGGACCGAAATTTCGACGACTTCTTTGCGTTCTTTGTGAGAGAGAATGTTAGAATGACATGGTTCAGGAAACCTTAATGCCGTGGCAATAAAAAATGAACGGGGCCGTGTTTTGTCAGGCACCGATCAACACGGCGTCTTTTTCCGACGATTCCTGAGCCTGAACGAATTCAGCCGAAAAAATGCAGGAAAACGAGTGATAAACGGCAAGTTTCAGCGTGATTGTTCACATGGTCGGCCCCATGGCGAAAAGGCGATGAGATTACCGCTCACGATTATCGCCGATCAATCGGACCGATTCAAGATATTCCCCGCAAATTTTGCAATCGCCCCGTTTAGCGAACCGAAGATTCCAGCGTTGGACCTATTTTTGCGGATGCAGGATTCCGATCAATTTTTCGACGAACTGCGGCGTCCGGGGGCCGGGGATCGTCGTGAAGTCGTCCGTCAGGAGATGAATCCGACCATTTTTGACCGCGTTCACGGAATTACCGAGCGTTTTCCAGTCGTTAACCGTGTCGACGACTTTTGTTTGGAGTTGCTCTTCGGAAAGCTTGGCAGACGCAACACTCCCTTCGCCGGTCAACAGGTCGACGATCACGTCGGGGTTCATCGCAAGGATTCCCTCCATGGAAACGTTCGGAACCGGAATTCCGCTCTCGGCGCCGACGTTCACTCCTCCCGCCAAACGGATTGCATCCTGAAAAAACGGGTTCGTTCCCGCGATAAAGACGTTTTGCAACCGCCCGCCGCCACGCGTCCGATCCAAACAGATCATCACCCGAACTTTTTCCATCGGCGCCGTTTTCGTTTCCAAGGCGTTCAGGGCCGTTTGGAACGCTTCCTTCCGTTTTTGCGCCGTTTGGGCAACGTCGCTGCCGAATTTCGCACCGATTTGATCGTAAGAACGCAACACGCCGTCGAGCCCCCGATGGTCGACGAGCAATGTTTCGATCCGCAGATCCTGCAACCGCTGCCGCACCGCGTCGTTTTCCGTCAAAATGATCGCCAAGTCGGGACGCAATGCAATGAGCCGCTCCCAATCGATGTCGTAGAGACCGCCGATCTTCTCGATCTTCTCGGTTTCGGGGGGATAGATCGTGAATTTCGAGTCGCCGACCAGCCGATCACCGACGCCGATGTCGAAAAGAATCTCCGTAATACTTGGAACCGTCGAGACCACCCGTTGCGGCGAACCATTGGCAGGCGCTGCCACCGGAACAGCTCCGTTGCAGCCGAAGAAATAGAGCAGAAAAGCCGAAAAGAGAATAAGAGCGTGTTTTTTCATCGAATCTTGCTTGCAAGAATAAGGGGAATGAGCCATAATATCGGTTTCGCCCTACTTTGCAACAGGGCTTTGAGAATATAGGCAATACATGTCATCCCCGTGCAGGCGGTGACCTAGAGAGAAATCGTTGCAGACTCTTGCACACGTTATTGGCGGATTTATTCCGTTAATAACGTGTGTAAACAATCAAAACGCCATTTGTCTAGGCCCCCGCCTGCGCGTGGATGACGAGTTTTCTCCAAACAGCAATCGCCTTCCATGAGCACACCATCCAACGAATCGAGTATTTCGCCGCAACTTCGGGAAAAATTGCAGCAGATTTATGCCCACGGCAACAAGCAGATGCTTATCGGGAGTTTCGATTATGCCAACGACATGTTCACGCAATGCCTGATCGGCGACCCGGGGAACATCGTTTATTTCAAGACGTTTCTGGCGAATCTCAAGAAAAAGCACGGCGACAAAAAGAAAAAAGGGATGCTCTCCTTTCTTGGCGGTACGGGAATTTCAAAAGCGCTGGTGGGAAAAAAGCCGGATCAGATCATCAAAGCCGGGGCCGATTCGCTCAAGTCGAACCCGTGGGACGCCCAAACGCTCATTGCCATGGGGGGCGCCAACGAGGAACTTGGCAATCACGAAGTCGCTGTCGAGTATTACCGTGCGGCGGTCGAAGCGGAGCCGGGAGATTACGAAGTCAATCGGATTTGCGCCCAAGCGCTACGGGAAATCGCGGCCTTCGACGAGGCGCTCGCCTGTGCGGCCCGGATGCTCAAAGCGAAACCGGCGGACCAGATTGCCGACAAACTTCGTAAAGATTTGACCATCGAAAAGACGATCCACAAGGGAAAGTATGCGATGGGGGACTCCCAACAAGTCCGCGATACCGTCTCGCAGATGAAATCCCCACAGGCGGAAGATGAAGACGTGATGGGACGTCCTCTGACTTACATCGAACAGGTCGAAAAACGGATCAAAAAGAACCCGAACGATATTGCGAATTTTATCGAGCTTGCCCAGTATTTTTACCAGCAAGGGAACTACGCCGAATCGGAACGATACTACATCGAAGCGGTCAGGATATCGAAAAACGAGCCCGACATGGTCGAACGACTTCTCGATACTCAAAAGCAAAAATTGGCGTCCCAATTGCAAAACCTTCCCGATGAAGTGAAGGAATACAAGGAAAAAGCCCTGAAACTCAAGGAGCAGTTCGAAAAACACAAAACGGCGGAGATTCGAAACGAGTTCTACAAAATAAAGGAAGCCTACGATCAAGGGAAAAAGGCGCTCGAAACACTTCAACCCGATTTCGACGCCAAAAACATGGAACTTGCCCGGCATCGAATCAAATACCATCCGAACCACGCCGGTTATCATTACGAGTACGGCATCCTGCTTCAACAGATTGGGGAAGTTAAGGAAGCTATTGCGGAGTTTCAACATGCGAAAGCCGACGTAACACGCAAAGGTGACTGTTTGTTCGCTTTGGGGCAGTGTTTCGAGCAGATTCAGCAGACAAAACTCGCCATGACCCATTATCAGGAGGCGATCGAGGAGCTGGCCGACACCTCCGACAATAAAAAAGAAGCTCTTTACCTTGCGACCAAGCTGGCAATCCAGCTCGAAGATTACGCTAAAGCCGAAAAATACGGTCACCAGCTCGCCGCGATTGATTTTTCTTACAAAGATATCGGGGAGCTACTGGACAAAGTTGCCCAAAAGCATCATAATTAGCGGCTCTAGTCTTCACGCAAGTCAAAGTGCTCCCCGTTTAGCCCGCGAACCGCAGGTTCCGGCGTTTTGCCTGTATAAAACGGTTCGTTTGCCTGAACCGGCTTTCAACGATAATTCAACGAATATTGCCATGCCAAACATTAAGAGCGCCAAAAAACGTCTTCGCCAGAATATCGCGACCCGGGATCGCAATCGATCCAATCGTTCGTTCATCCGCAACCGTTGTAAAAACGTTGCCAAAGCGGTCACGGAAGGAAAGGTCGAAGACGCCGAAACGCTGTTCCGGGAGGCCGTGAAAGTGCTCGATCAGGCCGGCGCCAAGAAAATCATCCACAAAAACGCCGCTGCCCGTAAAAAATCGCGTCTCAATGCGATGATTCGGAAAATGAAGGAAAAAGAACAAGCCAAAACGACTTCGTAATTCGTCGAAAGCGTTTCGGCATCGTTCGTTTTGCTTTTTCTTGATCGTTCATTTCAAGAAGGTTGCGTTATGAAAATCTCAGCCAAGACTGAGTACGCGTGCATTGCCGTCATGGAGCTCGCGGCTCAGCAAGGTTCGGCGGAACCGGTCCGGATTCGTAATATTGCGGAACGACATTCAGTCCCGCCGCGTTTTCTCGTCCAGATTTTGTTGCAGCTCAAAGGAGCGGACATCGTCGAGAGTACGCGCGGCGCTGCCGGTGGATACCGCCTGAAAAAGAAACCGGAAGAAGTGACGCTCGGCCAAGTCATGAATATTATCGAAGCTCCGCCGATCCCTGCCAAACGCGGAACGACTTCCAGCGAGTCAAACGCCGCTTCGGTGCTGAATCGTGTTTGGGACGCTGCCGAAAAACGTCGTCAGGACCACTTAAATAGTATTACGTTCGCTGACTTGATTCGGCAGGCCGAATCGGGCAATGGCATTTTTGTCTAATTTCTTACATGGGTGCGGGGAATGAACGTTCGTGAAATCGTTCCCGTCGTCAGACCGCTTGACGCGACAATAATTCCTCCCGGTTCGAAAAGTATCACAAACCGTGCCCTGCTTCTTGCCGCTCTCTGTCAAGGAACAACCCGACTTGAAGGGGTTCTCGACGCCGAAGACACACAACTGATGCTTCGGGCTCTCCAGTCGCTTGGCTTGAACGTCCACCACGATTCCGCCGTCCGGCAAGCCGTGCTTACCGGTTGCGGCGGTCGCTTTCCCGCTCGATCCGCGGACATCTATGTCGGCAACAGTGGCACGACGGCACGATTCCTGACAGCCGCCCTTTGTTTCTCCGACGGTGACTATCGAATCTACGGTAAGCCGCGAATGCATGAGCGGCCGATCCGGGATCTTGTCGACGCCCTGCGTCCGATGGGAGCGGATATTCGTTTCGAAAACACGAATGGATGTCCGCCGGTCCTGATTCGCGGCAGCCGGAAAGCAGGCGTTACGACAACAACGCAACAATATCTCCGAACGGAGGTCTTCGGGGAAATTTCGAGCCAATACTTAAGTGCTCTCTTGATGGCGGCTCCGTCGGCGTCGGATGGCGGCAACGTCGAAATTGCCGTAACAGGACAATTGGTTTCCGTTCCTTACGTCACGATGACGCTTGCGATGCTTCAGTCGTTCGGTATCGATGTGGAAACGGATTCCCTGTTTTCGCGATTCCGATTCAAGGCGAATTCCGTTTATCAATCGCCGGCGATTTACCGCATTGAGCCGGACGCCTCGGCGGCGTCGTATTTTTTCGCGGCGGCGGCGATTTGCGGCGGCACTGTGCGGATTCCCGGTTTGTCACGAAAAAGCCTGCAAGGAGATGTTGCGTTCGTCGATTGTCTTGCCCAAATGGGATGCGACGTGACGTTCGGCGACGACACGATTTCCGTTACACGTTCACCGCAAACGCCGCTCCGTGGGGTTTCCGTCGACATGAACGCCGTCAGCGATACGGCACAAACGCTCGGCGTGGTCGCTCTTTTCGCCGAGGGACCGACCGACATTCGAAATATCGAACACATACGGTTCAAGGAGACCGACCGCCTTGCCGCAATGGCAACGGAGCTTCGCAAATTCGGTGCGATTGTGGATGAACGTCCGGACGGCTTAACGATTCGTCCGCCAAAGCAACTTGCTCCCTGTGAAATTGACACCTACGACGACCATCGCATGGCAATGAGTTTCGCCGTTGCCGGTCTTCGGTTGCCGGGCGTCGTGATTCGTGATCCGAACTGCGTCGAAAAAACGTTCCCCGAATTCTTTGGGGAAATAGCCAATCTGAAAAACGGTTGATTTCGTCTTCGGAATCCATGGAGGTTCCCTTCTTTGGCAAATTTCCTGTCACGATCTTGTACTTTTCGGGCACTGCTTTACAGTGAATGACACCGAACCCGAACCGGACGAGAAAAATGGAAAACATCGCTCTGTTGGTCGAAAAAAGTCGCGGCGGCGACCGGGACGCTTTTGCCCGAATCGTGGAACAATATCAGGGGATGGTCAGTGCCGTGACGCTGAACATCGTCGGCGATTACGCCCAAAGTGAGGATTTGGCTCAGGAAACCTTCCTCACGGCGTGGAAGAAGCTGCCGGAGTTGCGGGAACCGGACAAAACGGCGTCGTGGTTCTATGGCATTGCGAAGCGTGTCGCCTTGCATTGGCGGCAGCGGCAGCAAAAGAATCCACTGCAGGGAGCCGCCGAACTCGGCGACCAAGCGCTTGCGGATCATCAGGCGGAAACGGATCGACGTCGGCAACAGGAACAGTCGCTCGAACTGGTTTGGTCGACCGTCAAGGAGTTGCCGGAAATGTTTCGGGAGCCGCTGCTGCTCTATTACCGATACAGTAAATCGACGGCCGACATCGCCGAATCGATGGAGTTGACCGAAGAAGCGGTTCGACAACGTCTTTCCCGCGGCCGCAAACTGCTCAAGGCCGAAGTCGAAAAACAGGTCGAATCCGTCCTCGAAGCGACAAAACCGGGTGAGTATTTCGTCGTCGGCGTGCTGGCGGCGATTCCGGTGTTGACGACTTCCACCGAGGTTTTTGCCGCAAGTTCCGCCGCCGGTTCGGTTGGTGCCGCTGCCAAGTCGGGCGGTGGCGTCCCGCTGTTGGCAAGCATGACGGTTTACTTGGAAATGCTGGCGAACGCCGTCTTTTTTCCGTTGGCCATTTTTTTCGGCGTCGTTTCCGGTGCCTGGAACGGCGTTCGCAATTCGCCGACATTGCGCAGCCGACGGTTCATGCTCAAAGCGACGGTTTTCCAAGCGATGACGGGACTTTCGATTCACACTTTTCTCTGCGTTTTCGGCAGGAGTTACAGACTGTTTATTTCGTTGGACGGCGGTGAAGCATTGGGGCGAGGGTTTGCATCGACATTTTTTGCTGCGGCGATTGTCTTCGTCGGCCTGTACGGCGTCGTTTCAAGTTATATCATCAACCGCCGCTGGCGCAGGATTGTCGAAGAAGACGGAGGTCGCCCCATCGATTCGGAAGCCTTAGAACGATCCGGTTTATCGCTCAGGCAGATGCGAAAGTTCCTCTATTACTCAATGGCGATGCCGTTCATCGCCATTTTGCCGACAATACTGTTGACGATGATTTTGATTGAACGACAAGGATTCAGCCTCTGGTGGTCATATTTCGAGTACATTCCGCACATTTATCCGATGAAAGTGGTTGTCATTCCACTCTTCGCCATCATGATCATTGTGTTTTTGTTTTATCACGTTGCGGAACGGATGGTCGTCGACGAGAAATCGCTCGATGTTTGGCGACCGCAACTCCCGAATTTCCTGCAAGTGTTAACCGGCGAAGAAAAACCGCAATCGGGTCTCCGCTACCGAACGAACCTGCTGAGTGATCTTTTGCTCGTCGGCGTCGGACTCTGCATGCTCCAAGGCGGAATTTGCGCAAACTATTTTTTCAATTCCCCGCAAACGGTTTTCGCTCCGTATATTGCCGTTTTCGTCCTGTCGTTCATCGCTTATCTTCTTTTCGCTCTGTTCTTTGCCGGCGTACCGCGACAACGATACTGGGGGTATATTTACTTCGGTACATTCATGACCACCCTCAATGCGGTTTTCGTATTGTTCGTCGAACCGTGGCTGTATCACCGCCTGTTAGCGCCGGTGCCGCATTGGCATTCGGATCGTGTCGTTCTCGCTTTGATTCTGTTTTGGCTTGTCTGCTTCATCATGTCGGGTGTTGCCGGTTTGCTCGTCTTCCGAAAAAATCCGAAGATCGTGTAACCGCCGCCGGTTTTCGGACTCTTGTTGGTAGAGTATGCTTTGAGTAAGTCGAACCGACAGGGAGCGGACCATGCAGAATCAGATGAATCTTTGGATCCGGCAGAGCCGGCACGGGGACCGGGACGCGTTTGCCCGAATCGTCCAACAATATCAAGCGAAGGTCTGTGCCGTGACCTTCAGCATGACCGGCGACCTCCAGAAAAGTGAGGACGTCGCTCAGGAAACCTTCCTGACGGCATGGAACAAACTCGGCAGCCTTCAGGAACCGGACAAAATCGGCGCTTGGCTCTGTGCCATTGCCCGGTCGCTGTGCAAAAAAGGGTTTCAGCGAAACCGCCGCGATCCGCTCCACGCCGCCGCACCGATTGATCAACATCCCTTGGAGCCGACCGAAATTCCGTTCCCTTCGGAAGAAGCGGAAGACGAAATACGACGAAAACAGGCCGACATGGCTTGGTCGGCCATCGCGGAAATTCCCGAACAATATCGGGAGCCGATGGTTCTCTACTACCGGGAAGGCCGCTCGGTGCGGGATGTCGCCGAAACGCTTGAATTGACGGAAACCTGTGTCAAGCAGCGGCTCCATCGTGGTCGGCAGTATTTGAAACAGGAACTGGAACGGCTCGTCGAATCGGCCCTCGCATCGACAAGACCCGACGCGGCATTCACTCTGGCGGTCGTGTCGTCGATTCCGGTTGCCGCAGCCGCCGCCGGCTTGTTGGTGGCGACTCCGGCGATGGCAGCCGAATCTTCGGTCGGTTCCGGAGGAGTGTCCCTTTCCGCGACCGTCGGATCGGGCTCGTTCTGGGGAATCGTGGGAGGCTTGTTCGGCATTCTCGCTCTGCCGTTCATTTTTCTGGCAAGCGGATTGTTCGGCGTCTGGAACTGTATTCGCAACGCACCGACAGTTCGCACCCGCCGTTACATGGTCCGTTCCTGCCTGATTTGGTACGTCATCAACTGGCTTGTTTTCGGCTTTCTTATTTTTATTCTCCCCAGCATTCAGCTTGCGGTACATAAAATACCGGAACACAAAATCATCGATCAAGGACTGTTATTCCTAGCGTTTTTTCTGCCGATTTTCTTTTTGGGACAGGTTTGTTACCGTTGGCGACGGATTCTCGCGGAAGACTGGAGTATTTTACCGAACTCGGACCGACCGCTTGAAGAATCGTTTTTGTCGCAAAAGAAAATCAATCGAACGTTTTGGTTTGCCGCCGGAGTGCCGTCTCTCTTGCTTGTACTGGGAATTTTGGCGATTGGATCGTCTTCCCATTCCTTTTCCGTCAAGGATCTCGTCGACGTCGTATTTTTCGCATTTTTAATGATTGTTGCGCATGGTGCGTTCCTCGGATTGATAAGCCGTGGCATCCGTATCAGCAGGAACGAAGACGATTTGCGCCAAACGCCGCCGAAAAACACGGCTTGGCTCACGTCGTTTCGCAACGAGATGACGACGCGCGGTTTAGGAACACGGTCGGCGATGATCGTCGACATCGTACTGATGTTTTTGCTGGCATCTCCTTATACAGCGGCGATTTTGATTCCGCAAACCTGGATTCCGGCGAGCAAGACGGTGACGGTCGGACTGGACGGCATCCTGTTCATGCTACTCATTCCGGAACTCATCGCGATTTATTTCATTACGCAATTCGCCGGACGCCCCTGCCGGAGGCTTCAAGGATATTCGCGGCTTTGCGTGAGCATGGGTGTTTTCGTGACGGCAACGGTCCTGCTGATCCGTTTTCCTGTCCAAAGCATGCGGTTGTCGCTTCTCTGGGATCAACCAAGGGAATATCTTTATCCGTATTTTGAAGGGCTCGTTTCCGAGCTTCCGAGCCTCGGCATCGTACTTGGATTCTATTTCGGCTTGGCGTTGACGACTATCGTGGTTCAACGAATGACTCGTCGGCGAACGGCTTCAGATAATCGAACGGCGTGATCAGAGCCGCGACTACGAGGGAAGTGCTTCAATGATGGTCCTGCCAACTTCGATTTTTTCATAGCGTTTGGACAAATCCCAATAGTCAGCATTTGTTTTGAAGGGCCGATTACTTGTGTCGTCGTCTTTATCGGCGGCGGAGAGGAACTCGGGTGTTTGATAAATCGCAACCGGCGGTTGGACCACGACAACAGGCTCCGTTTCGCTCACATGGGGCGCGAGCTGCAAAGGCGTGACGGAGAGCAGTTCCCGATTTTCGAGCGACTCCACGGAAAGCGATCGCCTGCGGAGCGGCTGCTTTGGTTTTGAGTTGGATGAAACAAGACGGGCAAACGTCCCGTAGACTTGAAACGAGTCCATCGTCGACGTCGCCTTGTCTTTCGACCGCTCGAAATTGTACTCGAACGGCTTTTCCGTACGTTGTTCGGTCGACTTGCAGCCGATCAGCAACGCCACGAGGATGATGAACAGGAGCTTCATTTCTGTACCTTTTTGCCCGA
>JAVBPI010000047.1:0-35868 GCA_031549705.1 Thermoguttaceae bacterium | reverse complement strand
TGAGCGGTTTCGTCGCCGATTACGCTTTGGAGGAAAACCGATCTCTCGCAGCGGAAATCCTGCGGTTCTAGTGGTTTCGCCTGGCGGACGTCGCGGTGCCGATGGGAATCGCCGTCGGCGGGCTGCGGTGTCTGTTGGGGGTGTTGGATGCACGCGGAGCGGCTCAAACGCAAGCGAAATTCAAGGCGAAAACAGTGTTTGCGCTGGGTGGAATGATTGCGGTACCGTTCGGAATTTATCTGTTGCTCGATCATTACATTTTCGGCGTTTACTTCTTTTCGTGGACGCTGGAACCGGACCTTGGCATCCCGTGGATTCTGACGCTGCTCGCCTGCTATGCGATTCTCGACGAAATTCGCAAACGGCACGCCGTGTCGTTCACGCTTGGTTTGATTCTGCTGTTCGGAGCGATTCTCGTTTACGCTCCGTTCGAATCGCTGAAAACGTACGGCGATCTTCGGACCCGGTTCGCTTATTCACGGATCGATCCGAAGCCGGCGAAAGCGGCCGACGAATGGGGGAATGTCTGCGTTTGGGTTTCCGATCCGCAGAACACGCCACGAACCGCCAAATTCTGGACTCCGAAAGAGGGAACGACGTTCCAGTGGAACGCCCGACGAAGTTGCGTCGGCCTTTGGAAAAACATCCCACAGGACGCCGCCGGAATCGTCCAATGGAAACGAGCCATGGAGGATCTCTTTGCGTACTCCCAAGACGGCGTAGTCCGTTTTGATCGTTCGTTGGCAATTCTGCTTTGGTGGAAAACGAATGAGGAAATCGAGTCGCTGCGGCAAAAATACGGGTTCGAGTATATCATTTGTGGTCCCGATCCTGATCTTTCCCATTTGACGGCTCTCAAGAAAGTATACCCGCTGGATTCCTTGGTGAACGATTATTACGCCGTTTATCAGGTGAGTCCCCGCGAATTGCCTCTTCCAAAATGAACCGATCATGGTATAATAATGATTGTTTGGCAACAGAGTTACCACGAAAGGAGCCTTTATGAGCTACGGCAACCCTCAAGCGGAATTTTCCGCTCCGACCGACCTTTTCGCCGCTGCGGCGGCGGCCGATGAACGGAGCAGCTTCATCACGAAAACGTATCTTTACCTCATGGCGGCGGTTTTCTCGCTGGCCGCTTTCGAGATTGTCCTATTCCATATTCCCGGTATCGAAAATCTCGTCTCGTTGATGTTCGTCAACAAATACAGTTGGCTTGTCGTCATGGGACTGTTTATGGTCGTCAGTTGGATCGCGAATGCTTGGGCCGAAAGTTCGACCAGCTCCGGAATGCAACACGCCGGACTCGCCCTGTATGTCGTTGCGCAGTCGATTATCTTGTTTCCGATCCTGTATATCTGCGAAATGAAGTTCGGCGTCGGCCCGATCATTTCCGCGACGTTGGCGACATTCGGACTCTTCGCGCTGCTCACACTGACGGTTTTCATCACTCGATACGACTTTTCGTTCCTGAAGGCGTTCCTGATTTTCGGCTCCTTCGCCGTGCTCGGTTTGATCGTCGTTTCGATCTTTTGTGGTTTCACGTTGGGCCCGATTTTCGCTTACGCCATGATTGCGTTTTCGTGTTGTTACATTCTTTACGACACGTCGAATATCATGCATCATTACCGGATCGGCCAGCATGTTGCGGCGTCGCTCGCCCTGTTTGCGTCCGTTGCCCTGCTTTTCTGGTACATCCTGCGGCTGTTCATGTCCCGGGAAAATTAAGATCACAAAAGCCGGAATGAAGCGAAGCATAATGACGGTTGGTGTTGCCGTACCGTCAATTTGCTCTGCTTTACTCTGCTTGCCGTGATCGGTTCAGCGACCAACGGAAGCGGTTTTTCAATGGTGCGGTCGCACTAAACGTCTGGACGGCAGGTCCTTGCGGACGGGTTGTTTTTTGGTATAATGGATACACCGCTTCGGATGAACGTCATGGACTCGTTAAGTCCTTGCCGTGAACGAAGTTCCGTTAACCGAAAAGAACGATGTCCGATACGAATCTCCCCGGTGGTGATCTCCCTGAAAATACCCCTTCCGATAACGTCAGCGCGTCGCAGGGCGACGCGGCTAACGGAACGTCCAACGAGGTTCCGGCCGTCCCTTCCCATCTTGCCAATCTTGACGGCACCAAGCTGCTCCAGCTCTCCATCGAGGACGAGATGCGGGGGAGCTATCTGACTTACGCGATGAGCGTGATCGTCAGTCGGGCGATTCCCGATGTTCGAGACGGCCTCAAGCCGTCGCAGCGGCGTATTCTGGTCGCCATGAACGACTTGAATCTCTCGCCGGGCTCCAGCCGAATGAAATGCGCCAAGATTTGCGGCGAAACGATGGGAAATTACCATCCGCACGGCGACTTGGTCGTTTATCCGACGCTTGTTCGCATGGCCCAGGAATGGAGCGTCCGCAAGGTTCTGATCGACAAACAGGGGAATTTCGGTTCGATTGCCGGCCTTCCCCCCGCCGCGATGCGGTACACGGAAGCCCGTCTTTCGCCGATCGCCGCCCTGATGCTCGACGATCTCCAGCTCGATACGGTCGATTTCATTCCGACCTACGACGAGCTTCGAATGGAGCCGACCGTACTCCCCTCGAAGTTCCCAAACCTGCTTGTCAACGGCTCCAACGGGATCGCGGTCGGCATGGCGACGAGCATACCGCCGCACAACGTCGCCGAAGTCTGCGACGCGACCATTGCGGTGCTCGACGATCCGGGGATCTCGCCGCTGGAACTCCTCAAAATCTGTCCGGGCCCCGACTTTCCGACCGGCGGCGTGATCTGCGGCCGGAGCGGCATCAGCCGGGGATATCTGACCGGTCGCGGCAACATCGTCGTTCGGGCGAAAACTCAAATCGAGGAAACGAACAAGCGAACCCGAATCATCATCTCCGAGATTCCCTATCAGCAGAGCCGCGACGCCGTCGAGCAAAAAATTCACGAAGTCGCCAACGAGGGAAAAGTCACGGGAATCTCCGGAACCCGCAACGAATCCGACCTCAAGGAGCCGGTTCGTTTGATCGTCGAACTGAAACGGGACGCCGACCCGGATGTCGTGCTGAACCAACTGTACAAGTTCACGCCGCTGCAGGATTCGTTCTCGATCATTCTGCTCGCCTTGGTCGACGGCAAACCTCGCGTGATGTCGTTCAAGGAAATCGTCGAAGAATTCATCCGACACCGAATCGCGGTGATTCGACGCCGTACACAATTCCTCTTGGCGAAAGCCCGAAAGCGGAAGCATACGGTCGAAGGTCTGATTATCGCCCACGCCAACATCGACGAGGTGATTCGGACGATCCGCGACTCGAAAACGCAGGCCGAAGCGAAACAGCGGCTCATGCTGATCGAATGTCCGTCGTCGATGCTCCATCGGGCGCTCGGCGACGAAGGGTTCGGCAGCTTTCAGGTGGAACGTGGTGTCAAGGAAAACTATACGCTGACGCCGGTTCAGGCCGATGCGATTCTCCGGATGACGCTCGGACATTTGGTGAATCTCGAACAGGAAAAACTCGGCGAAGAATACCGCAACCTGCTCACGGAAATCGGCGAATATCTCAAGATTCTCGCCGACGAACAAATGATCCGTGACATGATCCGGGAAGATCTGCTCGCGATCAAGGCCAAGCACGGCGACAAGCGGCGCACCGAGATTACCGGCGACGAAGCGACCGACATCGACATCGAGGACCTCATTGAAGAGGAAACGATGGTCGTCTCGATCACGCGCGGCGGATACATCAAGCGGACGCCGGTTTCTCTTTACCGTGCGCAAAGACGCGGCGGCAGGGGCCGTATCGGCGCGAAAGTCGCCGAAGAGGATCCGATCCAACATCTTTTCGTGACGACAACGCATAATTATCTGCTTTTCTTCACGAATTTCGGCAAGGTGTATTGGCATAAAGTCTATGGGTTGCCGGAACTTCCGCCGACCTCGAAAGGACGGGCCGTCGTCAACTTGCTGAACCTCGCCGAAGGGGAAACGATCGCCGACTGCCGCGCAATCAAGGATTTTGACGCACCGGACAATTATCTTGTTCTCGCAACGAAAAATGGATTGGTCAAGAAGACGGCGCTCTCGGCTTACGGTCGGCCCCTTAAGGGGGGACTCATTGCGATCAAGCTCCGGGAGGGGGACGAACTGATCGACGTCGCGGTGGTCGGCCCCGGCGACGAATTGATCATGTCGACGGCGAGCGGCAACGCGATTCGATTCCGGCATACCGATGCCCGCGCCATGGGACGAACGGCGAGCGGCGTCAAAGGGGTTCGGTTACGAAAAGACGATCACGTCGTCGGAATGGTCGTCGCGTCGCCGGAACGGACGTTGTTGACGGCGTGTGAGAACGGTTACGGAAAACGAACGCCGATCGGTCCGAATGGGGCTCCCGAAGCCGAAAAAGCTCCTTTGGACGACGAAATGCCGGAAACGGAGCAGGTCATCGAGACGCCGGAACCGGAAGAACCCGAGATCGACGGAGACGCCGCCGAAGGGGAGGAAATCGCTTCGAATTTGCGTTACACAACAAAGCATCGCGGCGGTTTGGGCTTGAAGGACATCAAGACGACGAAGCGGAACGGTTCGGTGATCGGCATCACGCGCGTGATGGAAGACGACGAAGTGATGATGATCACGGCAAAGGGCCAAATCCAACGAATTGCCGTCGCGGATATTCGGGTGATGGGTCGCAATACGCAAGGGGTTCGCCTGATGAACCTCGACGACGACGACACGCTTGTTGCCGTCAAACGAATCCCGAAAGATCCACACGACGTCGACAACGACGAAGAACCTGAAACGCCGGAATCCGTCGAATCGTCCGTTTAGCCCGCGGACCAAAGGTTCCGGCGCAATGTGCGTAAATCACCATGGCCGACACCGTCGCCAAAACAGATGCCCCGTGGGAAAAGCGACTTCGCTGGATCGTCGCGGGGCAACTGCTCTGGTTTGTATGGATCCTTTTCCAGACGGCTTTTCGCTCCCGAGAAACCGGGCACGGTCCGTTGAACGACGTCACGGTATGGGAGATGTTTTACCCGGTGATCTGCCTGATTCTTCCGCTCTATCTTGAAATCCGGGCGATAATTCTTCTTTTTCCGTTACTGATTGCGCCGGAATACCGGGAATCGACTTTGTGTAAGACGATTGCTCCGAAGACGTATCTGTTCTCCATCGTGAGCGGGTGCCTGTTTTTTGTGACGCTGTACTTCTATGGAAGTAACGCTTATTTTGAAAGTCCCCTATCGAAGCATCTCACGCCCTCACAAAGAGGTCCGTTGCCCGCTCTCGACGTCGTCGCGACGCTCTATTGGGTGTCGCTTCTCGTTCAGTGCGGCGTGAGTCTCTACCTGACGCTTCTCCTGTCGGTCACGAAAAATTGGCGAACCCTTTTGCTCGCCGTGACAATGGTCGCTATGACATGGGGAACGGTATATTGGCTCTTCCGTTGAAAGGTACGGCCATGACGATCATTCTTGTTGTGCTGATTCTGATGGCGTCAACAACCGCAGGATTCGTACGGATGGGACACAAAACACAATTACGATTGCCAACGATGTAAAAGTCCACGCGAATGGCGAAAGAGGGACAGGGCTACTTGTGGCCTATGGACATGGCTCCGTAATTGTTCAACGTGGAAAACTGGAAGCGAATGGTCGAGATGGTATTGGAGCTAGGTTTGATATTGGTGAAAATCTAATTGGGCATAGCGATGCCGACAACCACTGGTCATACAAATCCAGCATTAATCGAGCTTAACGGAGCCGTTGTCGAACAATTCGATGTTTCCGGCTCCGTTTCCGGTTCAAAGGCGGCTATTTTTGTTGCATGCAACGCCCATGTGAAGGAAATCGATTTTCTTAAAGGCGCAACTATAAATGGCAAAATCATATCAGAGTATCAAGCTGTCGATGGTGCGGGGAGAACCCGTGAGCGAGGAGGATAAAATACCACAACCGGGCATTTCAGACAATATCAATTCGCTATTTTAGTGCTACAGACTCAAATAATCATAACAAATTTGCACCCGACGAACCGGGGACGAAGGCGGCCGAAAAACAGTACGGTACCGTCATCCCCGGATAAAAAAAACGTCGAGCATCGGAACCAGCGGTTCACGGGCTAAACAGTTTCTACTGAATATCCCGGTGATACTCCTGGAGCGACTTGACCGCTTCTTTGCCTTTGCGGATCGCTTCGATTCCCTTGGCGGCGGCAAGCGCGGCGGCGATCGTCGTGATGTACGGTATTTTTAACCGGATCGACGTCTTCCGAATGTACGAGTCGTCGTGACTGCTCGACTTGCCGCTGGGCGTGTTGATCACGAGATGAACTTCGCCGTTCTTCATCGCATCGGAAAGGTTCGGTCGCCCCTCGTGAATCTTATTCACCTTGTCACTCTCGACGCCGATCGAAGCCAGGTAATCGTGAGTTCCTTCCGTGGCGAGAATGCGAAACCCGAGATTTTTGAACGCTTTCGCAACCGCCGTGACGCCGGGGCGCTCCGCCGACGAAACGGTAATGAGCACCGTTCCCTTGGTCGGAAGAGTCGTTTGGGCGGCTTCCTCGGCTTTGTAGAATGCCAAGCCGAAGGAGTCGGACATTCCGAGCACTTCGCCGGTCGATCGCATTTCCGGGCCGAGCAGCGGGTCGACTTCCGGGAACATATTGAACGGAAAGACCGCTTCCTTCACGCCGTAATGTTTCAATGTTTTTTCATGCAGGTCCATGTCGTCGAGCTGCTGGCCGATCATCGCACGGGTCGCGATCGACGCCATGGAAATCGCGCAAACTTTCGAGACGATCGGAACCGTTCGTGATGCCCGCGGATTCGCTTCAAGAACATAAACCTTGTCCTTGGCGATCGCGAACTGGACATTCATCAGGCCGATGACTCCCATTTCGATCGCAAGGTGTTTCGTGTACTCTTTAATCGTTTCGATATGTTTCAGCGAGATGCTGACCGGCGGGATCGCGCAAGCCGAGTCGCCACTATGAATTCCGGCGAGTTCGATGTGTTCCATCACGGCGGGGACGAACGCCGACTTGCCGTCGCAGATCGCGTCCGCCTCGGCTTCCGTCGCATCCTCTAAAAACCGGTCGATCAGGATCGGTTTCGTCGGCGAGATGTCGACGGCGGCGTTGACGTAATTTCGTAACATCGCTCCATCGTAAACGACTTCCATCGCACGGCCGCCGAGAACGAACGAGGGGCGGACCATCAGCGGATAACCGATTTGGTTCGCGATTTCCAACGCCTGCTCGAAATTGCTCGCCATGCCGGATTCCGGTTGCGGTATTCCGAGCTTTTGCACGATTTGTCGGAACTGATCACGGTCTTCCGCCATGTCGATCGTCGCCGGCGTCGTTCCGAGGATTCTCACGCCGGCGGCTTCCAGATCGGCTGCGATGTTCAGCGGCGTCTGTCCGCCGAACTGGACGACCGCCCCTTCCGGCTGTTCCTCTTCGTAGATGCTCAGCACGTCTTCGACCGTCAGCGGCTCGAAGTAGAGCTTGTTCGACGTGTCATAGTCCGTCGAAACCGTTTCCGGGTTGCAGTTGACCATGATCGTTTCGTATCCGGCCTCACGCAACGCAAACGCGGCGTGAACGCAACAATAATCGAACTCGATCCCCTGGCCGATGCGATTGGGGCCGCCGCCTAAAACCAAGACCTTTTTCTTGTCGCTCTTTTCGCGCGGAGCGGCTAAAACGCAAGCGTTGTTATACGTTGAATAATAATACTTGGCGTTTTCGACGCCGCTGACGGGGACGACGTCCCACGTTTGTTTCATGCCGATTTTCAAGCGGCGGTCGCGGATCTCCTTTTCGCGAACGTTCAAAATGATCGCAAGATATTTGTCCGAAAAACCATTCTTTTTCGCTTCGACGAGCAGTTCGTCGGTCAGGCCGTCGATTCCCGCCGCGAGAATTTGCGTCTCGAAATCGACGAGTTCCTTCATCTGCTCGATGAAATACCGCTTGATCTTCGAGCGATCGCAAATCTGGTCGATCGTCGCCCCTTTTTTCAGGGCTTCGTAAATCTGGAAATACCGCTCGCTGTTCGGAATGTTGATTTTGTACAGCAATTCGTCGACCGGCATCGCGACGAATTCCTTGACATGTCCGAGGCCGTATCGGCTTCGTTCCAGCGAACGGATCGCTTTTTGGAACGCTTCCTTGAAATTTTTGCCGATGCTCATCACCTCGCCAACGGCCCGCATCTGGGTACCGAGCTGGTCCTTGACCCCCTTGAATTTCTCAAAGGCCCAACGGGCGAACTTCACGACGACGTAATCGCCGCTCGGCGTGTATTTGTCGAGCGAACCGTCGCGCCAATACGGCAGCTCGTCCAGCGTGATACCGGTTGCGAGCATTGCGGAAACCAGGGCGATCGGAAACCCGGTCGCTTTCGAAGCAAGCGCCGAGCTTCTGGACGTTCGCGGGTTGATCTCGATCACGACGACGCGGCCGGTCTTCGGATCGTGGGCGAACTGGACATTGGTTCCGCCGATCACTTCGATCTCGTTGACGATTTTGTAAGAGTATTCCTGGAGCTTTTGCTGGAGTTCAGGGGCGATCGTCAGCATCGGGGCGGTGCAGAACGAGTCCCCGGTGTGGACGCCGACCGGATCGACGTTCTCGATAAAGCAGACCGTGATCATTTTTCCCTTGGAGTCCCGAACGACTTCGAGTTCGAGTTCCTCCCAACCGAGCAGGCATTCTTCGATCAAAACCTGTCCGACAAGGCTTACGGAAAGGCCGCGGGAGGCGATCGACCTCAGTTCTTCCTGATTATACGCAATGCCGCCGCCGGTCCCTCCCATCGTGTAAGCAGGACGAATCACGACGGGATAACCAAGCTGTTCGGCGATCTTTTCGCAACCTTCGATGGTCGTCGAAATGTCGCTGCGGGCGGTTTCAATGCCGAG
Source organism: Thermoguttaceae bacterium (assembly GCA_031549705.1). GTDB lineage: Bacteria > Planctomycetota > Planctomycetia > Pirellulales > Thermoguttaceae > WRKP01. Next base: position 26,933 of record JAVBPI010000047.1, on the reverse strand, counting down.
TTTCGCCATGGCGTTCTTGAACGCCTGGCGGTCTTCGCCCCGTTCGATGGCGTCAAGCTGAACGCCGATCACTTTGACGCCGTATTTGTCGAGAATACCGGCTTTCGCCAGCTCCGACGCAAGATTCAACGCCGATTGGCCGCCGAGATTCAGGAGCAGAGCATCCGGCTTTTCTTTGGCGATGATCCGTTCGATCGACTCGACGGTCAGCGGCTCGATGTAGGTTGCGTCGGCGGTTCCGGGGTCCGTCATGATGGTCGCCGGATTCGAATTGACCAGCACGATTTTGTAGCCGAGACCGCGCAGCGCCTTGCAGGCTTGGGTCCCGGAGTAGTCGAATTCACAGGCTTGCCCGATCACAATGGGCCCGGAGCCGATAATCAGCACTTTTTTGATGTCGCTACGTCTTGGCATGATTTTATGATAAGTGTTTTCTCGTTCCGTCCAAAAACTAGGAAATTATCCCAAAAGAGGGTTTTGTTGTCAACCAAGGGGTGTTTTTTTCCTGAAACCGGGGCAGGCCGTCTTCAAGTTTCACGGATCGAATCCGAGTCGTTCGGCGACGGCGGTTGGATCGGCGTGGCATTTTTCGTGGACTTCTCGCAAGGTTCGTTCGCCGTTGCGGAGCAGTCGAGCCAAGGATAACGCCACATTCGTCAGCACCGTCCAGATCTTGCCCAAACCGACCAACTGGCGAGATGAAGTTTCAGGTGTTGGGCAAAAACGTTGAGCATGAGAATCGGATCGGCGCGTATTTCAGAAATACAGGTCGTTCATCTGCTTGGCGACCTTGCCGTCAATGGCGGCGGCAAGGGGCGTTTCGTCAAGGATGTTGTTCAAACGGTGTCGCTGAAATACGCGCCGCGAAGGCGGCTTGCAGATCGTCGAGAGAAAGCCGTTGAAACACTCGGAAAAAGGTCGCGCGGCGGGGAGATCCTGGTTTTCTCAAGCGAAAAAACTTCTTGAGTTGCGTCAGATGAATCTTGGCCCATCGAACGATTTTGGTCGGCGTGGAGACGTTGGCGAGCAGCCCGAGCAGGGGGACGCCGAGAACGGTGCGAAAAGGATGAGCCCCCCCTTTTTTGGATCGGGGATCGGGAACTTTTTGAGACATTGGACGAAGATGTCGAGGGGGGCGGATTCGGACATTGGGACCTCCATGCGTGAAAAGCAAGACGCAAACCGTTCGTGCCTTGCTTTTCTACGATGGAACGCCCATAAGGTTCGGCCCTCGCCGTGAAACTTGGCAACGCCGTGCTCGGGAGAGGGGGAAGACACCAACTTGGACAGTACAATTAGTATATCGTTTTAGTGTGACATTGGGTTGCGGGCGAACAAGCCTCGCCAAAAGTTGTGTACTCAAGTTTTTGTGAATTTGTCCACACAATCAAAGCGAATTGTATTGCAAAGAAGACACTGCTTGAGTACACTGATATTGAGTTGACTTTGCTCACCGGATGAAGCGGCTCGTTGAAACCGCCTCGTTGAATGAGACCGCAACGGGATAATCGCCTGTACAATTCGGCTTTATCGATATGCCTAACATCACCAAACGTAAAACGATCTCCGATAGGATTTGCGATCACATCCATACCTTGCTTGCCAAGGGTGAATATGGGGCGGACGGCCGCCTGCCGACGGAAGAGCAGCTTCGACGGCAGTTCGCCACATCGCGTTCTACCGTTGTCAAGGCGATGAAAGAATTGGAGCATCTCGGCTACATTCGACGCCGTGCCGGAGCGGGATCGTTTGCCGCGCATCCGGGGCAATTGCCGAAAAGTACATTTGCCGCCATTCTCATTGCGGGCTTGGGGGATATTGAATTTTTTTCACCCATCGGGGCGCAGATTGCCGCGGCATGTCAAAAGCATAACATCTGCCTCATCTGGGGGAGCGCCGGTCCGACCACGGAAATTTCGACTCGCTCCGAAATGGACCAGATTTGTCGACGACTGAAAGAGCAACAGGTTTCAGGGGTTTTTTTCGCTCCCGATCAGCTCTCCGCCGGAATGCTCTCCAACGGCGAAACTTCCGACGAATATTTGGCTGGAATACTGACCGACGCGGGCATGGCCGTCATCCTGATCGACCGCGACCTGACACATTATCCGGAGCGAAGCAAATTCGACTTTGTCGGCATTGACAATGTCAATGCTGCGTTCCAGCAAACGAAACATCTTTATGATCAAGGGTGTCGGAAAATCATCCACGTGACGCGGCCGGGGACGCTGACGACCAAGGAGGCCCGGATCGCCGGTTTTCGTACGGCGCTGCACCGTTTGGGGCTTGCGGAAAAAACGGAACGCATTCATACCGGCGACGCCCACGACCTGAATTTCGTGCAAAAAACCCTCGAATCCGGACCGGACGGTGTCGTTTGTTTCAACGATCCCATGGCGTCCTATTACCTCAAGTCGCTTCTCGCCCTTGGAATCAAGGTTCCGGACCAAATCAAAGTGATCGGTCTGGACGATCTGGAATACTCGAAATTCCTTCCGGTTCCGCTGACGACGATGCGACAACCCCGCCGGGAAATCGGCGAAATCGCCGTCGAAATGTTGATTCGACGCCTGAATAACAAAACGTTGCCCCCCTCCGCGAGCCTGTTGACGACGCAACTCGTCGTTCGGGAATCGACCGGGAGAGGCAATATCGATTGATTCCGTTCATCCTTATTCTTCAAGAAAAACCATGCCACGAAATTCGTTTTATTCCAACGAGCTCCGCTCCACTCGACGAGGTTTTACCCTTGTCGAGTTGCTTGTCGTCATCGCGATCATCGGCACCCTGATTGCCTTGCTCCTTCCCGCGGTCCAGTTTGCCCGGGAAGCCGCGCGGCGCATGCAGTGTTCGAACAACCTCAAACAGATCGCGTTGGCCGTTCACAACTTTCACGATACCCAAAACGCGCTTCCGCCGCTCCTGGTTTTCGACCAGCAATTACCGATTTACGCACTGATTTATCCGCATTTGGAGCAAAACAATCTTTACAATCGCTTGACGGAAATGCAAGCGACGGGAACCAGTCGCATCGCTTGGTCGGGAGGGTATCCAACGACGTGGTTCAACGCTCTCTCCGAAGCGGACAAAACCGCGTTTTCGTCGGTCAAGACTTATCTCTGCCCCACCCGGCGTGGAGGTGCCGCGATGAGTCGGGACCGGTTCACCGGAACGGCAGGAGACTCTCCCCCCAGTCCGACAGGTGGAAAGTACCTGACTGGCCCCCGGGCCGATTATGTCCCCGTCTGCGCGAAGCCCAGGGAAGATTATTGGTACCAATATACCTATTATGCGGCACGGCTTAACGAGTACACCGGCCCGTTTCGATTGCCGATCATTTCGTTCGAAGCCGGTTACGACGGTTCCAACGAATCGCATCGAAACCAGATCGTCTCATGGAATCCGCGAAACAGCATGGGGCTCTGGACCGATGGTTCCAGCAATCAGTTGATTTTCGGCGAAAAGTTTATCCCGTACCACGCGTTGAACTCCGAAGCCTATTTCTCGCATGTCGCATGGGATGGCAGCTATCTCATGGTCGCCATCGACAGTTCGGGCTGGAATAACGGTGCCCGATTGATCCACAACGAATCGAGCAAATTGCCGCTCCTGGCGACCTCGCCGAAAGCGCTTTCCGATTATTCCGGAAGCGATGCCGCTGCACTCATTCGGATGCCGAACGATGGGGGAACGACCGGAACTTGGGGGCGACTCGGCTTCGGCGGCGATCATCCCGCCGTTTGCCAGTTCGCTTTGGGAGACGGTTCGGTGCGGGCCCTTCCCGTGACCTTGGATTACAGTTTAATGTACCGGCTCGCAGACGTTCAAGACGGCGAACCCGCCAATATTCCCAATTGACCGGCCACGACAAGGGACGCTTCACGACAAAACGCACTTACATTTCAGCAAGCCAATATCCTCATGTTCAAAATACAAATTGTCCTGCTCTCGGCCTTGGTTCTTGTTTTCGTCTCAGGATGTTCTTCGAAAGTTCCGGCGCACGGGACGGTCAAGTTTTCGGACGGCGAACCGCTCCAGTCCGGAACCGTTTATTTAAGTAACGGCGTTCACATGTTCCAAGGAATGATCCGCCCAGACGGAACCTTCAAGTTGGGAGGAATCCGCCCCGGTGACGGAATGCCGCCGGGAAAGTATCGCGCTTGGCTCGCCAATGTCAACGGTTTTGATTACCTGATCGACGAAACGGGACAGAAAACCGCGCAACGGGTCGAAAAGATCGTCGTCGATCCGAAATATGTTTCCGCGGAGCATTCCGGCTTGAAGTTCGACGTCGACAAGCAATCGCCAACCGTCGATATTGTCGTCGAACGACCAAAATCCTAAAAAGACTTCCTTCGAAAACCGTTTGCGTTTCAGCCGTGTAGCGTGCCGTGTTTCTACTGCATGACGTAATGAAGGATGCAAAAGAAGTGGCAAATCGTTCCCGCCAAAACGAAAAGATGCCAGATCGCATGATTGAACGGAAGCTTGCGCCAAAGGAAAAACACGACGCCCAATGAATAAAGCACTCCTCCAAGGACGAGCCAGACAATCCCGCCGAATTCAAGCGAGAGGTACATCGGCTTGATGACCAGGAGACAGCACCAGCCCATCGCAAGATAGGTTGCCGTCGTGACATACTTGAATTGCCGCTTGGCGAGTAGCTTGAAAACGATTCCCGCCAGTGTCATGCCCCAAATGATGCCGAAAACGGTCCAAGCGAGCACCGGATAGTTCTGTCGAAGCGTTACCAAGCAAAAAGGGGTGTACGATCCGGCGATCAAGCAATAAATGGCCATCTGGTCGAAAGCTTCGCAAGTTTCCTTGATGCGAATATTCGTTACGGCATGGTAGAGTGTCGAGGCCGAATAAAGGATGACGATCGTGGCTCCGAAAATCGAGCCGGAAACGACCTTCCAGGGAACCTGCTCACCGCTCCAAACCGCGAACATCACCAGCAACACGATCGCCGCCGCTCCCAGGTAACCGCCGATGGCATGGGAGATCGCATTGACGATTTCTTCCGTCGGATGAAATTCGATATTTTCATCCCACGATGTTTTCTCGCCGGAAGCTCGTTGGTCGCTTGTACCTTGACTGGAAGTGGAATCCGTTGACATTTTTCCGTTGTCTCAGCAGGAAAGAGGGAGATCGTCGTTGTTTTATCGATGCACAAGCGGCATAAACGGACCGTCGACGAGAACGTCTGTTTGCCGCAACAATTCCAGCTAATCGCGGTTGTCGGTTTGCGTGGTGATTTCCCCGTGCAAACTCCGGTGAAAGCCATCGCAAACAAGCCGCGATTATAACACCCTTTCGCTCATTCCGCCAGAGCTCCTGCCCGAAGGAACAGACCGCAACTGCGCCACAAAGCACCCAGCTTGACGGTAAGAAATTGGCATGAAAGGTCATGCAAAACCGTCCTTGACGAATAAACGGAACCGGGATCCTCGAAATGAACAATATTGAGCGGATTCGTCAAAATTCAACGGTGCGGCCGGCCGATGAATTAGGGTGAACTGTTTTTCAGGAATGATGCCGGAGTGTCCTTCCACCACTGACTCTTGGAAAAGACGATGGGACTTCTTGATTTGTCAAGCGATCCGTCCGAAGGACGAACGACGCCGAACGAAAGCGACCCTGCCGCTTCCGATCGAACTCCGCGCAAATTCATCGGGGTCAAGTTCAACTGCTGCGGCGTCTATGTTCGAGTTTATGTGAACCGGGATGGAACCGCTTACGAAGGTCGCTGCCCGAAATGCTTCAAACACGTTAAATTCAAAATCGGCAACGGCGGAACCGACAACCGGTTTTTCGAAGCGTATTAACATTGCAAAAATCCTTCTCGACGATTGCCGGTCGCTGACCGTGGGGACTCTCTTCCCTTCTTTTCCTTGGCAAAGACTTGGGCTCGTGCGATTCATCCTTCCTTGGTTGAAATGCTTTTCGGTGACAAATTTCCCGAAATTCAGTTCGTTCCGAGGAGCACGAACGGCGCCCAGTAATAGGGATGCTGCCACGCCGGATGATCCCGACCGTTCCGAATGGATCGTTTGGCCTCCCGCAACGCCGCCGCGTAATCAAGCGACTTTGCCGTGTTGGCCGAATCGATAAAATGGTAGATCAATACCGCCGAGGCATCGTCGGCGACTTGCCAGTCGGTCGTCACGACGCGTTTCGCACCGGAGGCCAACATGCCGCGTCCCATGGACCAGGTTCCCTCGCCGTGTTGGTTCGGGCCCAAATTCGTTTCACAAGCACTGAGCGCCGCCAATTCGCATGATTTCAGATCCAGTGCGAACATTTCCGCGAGCGTCAAAAAGCCGTCGTCTTTCGAATCGTCGACATTGCCCGGCGTTAAGGCCAAGGCGCCGAACATATTGCCGAAATCGTTTTCGGCGAGTCCGTGACACGCCAAATGGACGATCTTTCGTCCGGCGACATGTCGACGGAGGTTGGCTTCCGTCACCGCGACTTGCTCTAATTGAGTGACAGAAATTCCGTTCTTCCGGCAGGAATCGGCGATCCAACGGGTTTCTTCGGCAGTCCACGGTAACGGTTGAAGCGTTCCGAAACGGGCCGTACGGCGGGACTGGACCAGGAGATGGATTGAATTGCCGGGCTTCGCGACTTTTTTCGTTTCATAATCGGGGTTGCCGAGCGTCAGGGTCGATCCTTGGGCCGGTGGAGATTTCCGGAACTTCGAGAGATTGAAGTACATTGACGCCGAAGGGGCATACACGACCGCAGGGCCGAGGTCCAGCAGGTATCGCGGATTCACGGCATCCGATTCGACGACGAGCATTTCGAACGGTAATTTGGCAAGGGCCCCGTCCGGCAAGATGAGCAGATTCGAGAACGTCGTCCCATCGACGATTTTCGTACGACCCTTCTCGTCGGGAACGAGGATTGTCCAGAGCAGAGCAAGCTTGTCACGCGTTTTAGGGTCAAGCAAACCGTCTTGTCCGATCCGCTTGGGATCGGCGACCGTTTGTAAGACGCCGTCGTTTGTTTTGTTTTGCAGGATCGTTTCGAATTTGTCCGCCGTCAGCGGACCGGCTTCGACATTGAAAACCTCCGCCTGCTTCTCGTCGAGCAGCAACGGCAGGAGCCGTGGTTCCGTATCGATACCGTAGAGCAGCAGATACGATTTTTCGTTTCCGAGCAGATATTCGAGGGCCAGGGATTTTTCCGCGACAAGTGCATTGCGGACAGTGTCGAGCGGAACCGGCTTTCGATCCTCGGCGATCATAAGCCGATATGCCGGACTGGCGGCACGAATCGCCGTCATGGCGACGACGAGACGTTTTCGGGCGTCGGCGAGCGAGGTTTCAGCGAGTTTTTTTTCGGCCTGTTTTCTTCCGACGTCCAAGTCGGTCCGCGTCGCAAGGACTTCGAGCTGTTTTTCGAAGGCCGCGACATCCCGTTGCGCGGCGTTTTCGGCGTCGCGCAATGTTTTGACGGTACCCGCCGGCAAACCGGCCAACAGGTCGATTCCGTTGGCATTGATCAGGTCCTGGAGTCCCTGTGCCCGCGACCGCTCCATGGCGTCGTAGGCCTCGGACATGTTACCGGACGAAAATTGCCAATCGACCATCGTCTCGAAGAAATGGTAATAACGACCGAAGGTCTGCGCCCGTTGTTCGTCGTTTCCGGACGCCTGTTTACGAATTTCCAGCGACTGGTCCATCGCCTTTTTCAAATCGGCCACGGCGCGATCGGCGCGATCGGTCTTCCGATAAAGCCAGGCCCGGTTCGAGTACCATTCCGCTCCGCGAAAAGGGGGGACGATTCCTTGTTCCACCGCTTGAATCGCCCTGTTGAAAAAGGGTTCGGCGTCCTGGTATTTTTCTTGTTGGTAGGCAATCATTCCCAGGTTTCTTGCCGTCAACACCGTCACGATATTATCTTTCCCAAGACTGTTCTCCCGAATGCGTAACGCTTTTTCGTAGTACTCCTTCGCTTTTTGCATCTCCCCCCGGTCGTGGCAGGCGACGGCAAGGTTGTTCAGATTGGCCGCGATCGACGGATGATTTTCGTCCAGGCGTTCCATGGCGATCCGAAGGCCGCGTTCGTGAATCGCCACGGCTTCGTCGTAACGTTTTTGTGACAGATAGAGATATCCCAAATCACAGAGAACCGCGGACTGTTCCGGATGGTTTTTCCCGAAGACGTTTTCCGAGACGGCCAGCGCCGTCTTCAGGTATTCCTCTCCTTTTTCGTAACGTCCTTGTTCGATCTGGAGTATCCCCAAGTGCCGAAACGCCGTCGCGGCTTCGACGGCTTCCAAGCGATCGTTCGTTTGCAGGATTTTGACGGCGCGATCCAAAATCGTTTCCCCATCGGCGTAATTCCCTTTACTCAATTCGACGCCTCCGAGAGTCGTCAAGTAGGATGCCGTCGTCAATCCATCAGGACCATGGATCCCCTCGACGAGTTTCAACGCCTCTTCCGCGTTTTTGCCCGCCTCGTCAAGTCGATTCTGTGCCGAATAAAAGTGAGCCAAATACGAAAGGACGATCGCCAGATTCATCTTGTCGCCGCATTTCCGGAAGATGGCTTCAGCACGTCGATGGAGGGCCTCGGCCTTATCGTAACGGCCTTGCATTTGTTCCAGACCGGCGATCGAGGAACAAGTCAATCCCAACACAAGCGGCTGGGAGTCCCCCGACTTTTCCACGATGGCGAGCGCTTGCTCCGCATAAGTTTCCGCTTCGCTGAAGTTCCCTTCTGAAACGGCGACACCGATCGCCAGGGCGGTGAGCATGGTTGCGTAATAGGGCCCCTCGGTTGTCCCGGCATTCTCCAGCGTCTTTTTGGCCTGCCGCAGGAGAGCGGCCAGTTCGACGGGATGACCGGCGGAATTGTAAGCGTTCGCAAGAACGAACAATGGCATGGTCGCTTCGATTTTGTTCGAAAAAGAATTTTTCGACCATTCCAGCAATTTGTCCGTGATTGGTTTTGCCTCGGCGAATTTTCGTGCGTTGACAAGTTGCGTCGCCCGCTCGGCCTCGGCTTTGAATTGTTTGAAATCCTGGGCGGAAAGCGTTGCGACGAGCAACGTGACGGTAAAAGACAATACAATACGATACACGATCACGGCTCCTCGATGATTTTGTTGGATTTACGTTGCGGATTCAAAATGATACTCCATGTTGCCGCAAAGGTAAATCGAATAAATGACGGCGAGATGATATCCGATGACATATGTGAGCCGATGAAAAACGGCACGAGTATTTTAACCGGTGACAACCGGATCGTCCAGTCGTTCGCTTGGGACGGCGAACAAAACGATTCGTTTGTCGACCCGCCTGACTCCGATCTCTTTGACGTAACCGAGTTCAATCCATTTGACGAGCGTGTAGACGCCGCTTTTCGGGTCGTTGTAATGCTCCGCCAGCAGAGGGTACACTTCTTTCAAAAGGCATCCGTCCGGTTTGCCCGCGAGATATTTCGCCACGGAAATACACATGCGACGAAAAGACGTCGTATGCCCTCCCTGCGTGCCGGGGATGTTTTGTGCCATCGCCGGATGCAGGAACTCCTTTTTCGCACAATGCGGATGCTCTTCTTTATCCTTGGCCAAAAGCGCAAAACGAGGTCCGCCGAAGAACCGTTTCGGGTCCTTGCTTCCCGAATCGAAGACGCCCATCCTGGCTCGGATGACGCCGATGCCGAATTTTTTCGCGACCTCTTGAAAGAAGCGGTTCTTGCCTCCCGCCTTACCTTTTCGGCGGCCTTCCGGCACGGCGACGTAAACGTAATGAAAATCTTTCTTCCAATGATACGCTTGTTCCAGCACTTCCAAACCGGCGCTCGTTTTGACTTCGACAGCCCAGTATTCGTCACCGTTTTTAACGACGATATCGATCCGACGTCCGCTTCGGCCGCCGAAGGGAACTTCGCAGAAAATTTCGTGACCTTGTCCCCGCAACCATTCGGCGATCACGCAAGCGAAATCGGCTTCCTGCCGTTGCTTCGGTCCTTCGGCTTTAGCCATGCGAGCAATTCCTTTGTGAAAATGAAAGTCAGAAAACAAACTTCGTTCGCACCATCTCGAAAACAAGTGCAACAAGCGAGAACAAACCGTCAAAATGATCGACGAGCGATTCCCATCATCGTGATGGCGTACCGTCGCTTCTCACCAAAACGAGAAGGTCGCGTTTTTTCCCGCTTCGAGTGTTCCCCAATGGGGGGCGATGCCGAGCGCCTTGGCGCCGTTGATGGTTCCCATTCGAAACACGTCGTCGAGGGAAACGTCGGGATGGACCGAAAGAACGAATCGCATCTCGCTCATGAGATTCAGGTCCGGACTCGATGCCAAGCCGTCGGTTCCCAGCGAAACGCAAACTCCGGCGTCGAGCATTTTTCGCAACGGATAGGAATCATGTCCGAAATAAGCATGAGTTCTCGGACAATAAACGACCGACATTCGATCCGATCGCTTGCCGAGAAAATCGATTTCGACGTCTTCGAGATAATTGCCGTGAACGATAATCGCTCGCTCCGCATCGGCAAGCCGCTTCAGGTAATCGAGCGGCCTGTCGCCGAGGAGCACCGCATCGGGATCGTAATCAGGATCAGCCTGTCGCATCAAATCGAGCAGCGGTCCGCGACGGTGTTTGAGCAGTTCGATTTCCTCCGCCGATTCCGCGAGGTGCATCATGAGCGGCTCCCGCGACGCGACGGCGGCAGACAACAGCGATGGACAAATCGTTTGGGGAGCGTGGGGGGAAAGCCCGAACCGTTTTCGTTCCGGCAATCGGAATGAGTCACGAAAACTTAGTGATTCGTTCATTCTGAAGGCTGCCGCGTCCGGAGTCCAGGCGATCAATTCATAAAACGAAAACCGCAGCGGCGTTTTCGGCAGGCGGTCGCATCCGAGATCGGCGACCGGGGGAACAACGTCCGCGAGCACCGCCGTTTCGGAAAGAATCTCTGGGAACAACGCCGCCTCCCAGATTCCCCGTTTCGGATCGAACGCACCACTCCGCTTGAATTGCATGAGCGCCGTAATCCATGCCGCCATTGAACGGTGACCGTTGACGGCCGGAACGTCGAGTTGCTTTCCGATGCCGCTCAGCTCCGTATGGGCATGCGCATTGACGACGCCCGGCAAGATGCGGCAATCGTCGCCGAAGTCGAATACCTCGTGTTCCGTCGGCTTCGGCGTCAGGGAGGTGATTTTACCGTCCCGAACATTGACGAAATGGTCCGGGAGCGGCGGCGATGAAATCGGATGGATCCAATGGGCGCCGAGAGAATAATTGGTCGGGGGCATGTTACGTAAAGTCGACGAAATTATTTCAAATCGTAAATTTCAATCAGCGGCACGGATCCGAGATCCCACGGCCCGAAACCGCCGTTTCGAATCGTTTTGACGTAGACGGGTGTTTTCGTACGAATGAGCTCCCAGTCGCGATCGAACATCAGGCCGGGGCGGCGTTGCATGACATACCAACGGCAGTCGGCGTCACGGACGGCTTGTAGAGGAAGGTCTCCTGTAACAAAATCGATGTCGGAACGGAGACGTCCCAGTTGCATTTGCAGAAGGATTGCTTTGGGCGGATACGAGAAGACGATCTTTTCGTCCGGCTTGACGTGTCGGGCGATCCAATCGAGCGTTTTTCCGTCGAGGGCATCCCAATAATAGGTCGGTTCCATTCCGAGGCGGACCGCCCCGGGAAGCCCGCCGATCGCGATGTTATAGAACGACAACCATTGCGGAGCGAACCAGAACATGTTGAAGACGCAAAATCCGTACACGAAAATGACAAGCGATTTCCGTTTCATGTCGGTCCAAATCGCGGCGGCGCCGATGCCGGAAAGAATCGCCAAAAACGGAAACGCCGCAACGAACAACCGAACGCCGTCGTGCACCGGCGTCCCTGGAATTGCCCGGACGATGAGCAACGTCGACATGTTCAGGAGCAAAAGAATTCCGGCCCAACGTTTCGGATCGCTTCGAACCGTTTCAACAATCCCGAACGCCGCAAGAATCAGCAAGCCGAGAGGCACCGTGATAAGCGTCCAAAAAATCGTGTTGTACCACGGCAACGAGTGTTGCAGGTTGTAGATGCCGCCCAAAAATTGAATGGAAACGTCCAACGACCGATTCGTGTTCAGAAAAACGAATTTTTTGAAACCGTCGACAGGATCGAACCAGAGCGGCGGGTTCAGCAGAAAAAAGACGAGCATTGCCGTGAAACCTGCCGCGAGAATTCGTTTCGTTATGTCAAAACCGGAAACGGCGTCGAAAGAACGGTCCCAACGGCGTCGGCAGAGAATCCAAACGAGAAACGGCAGCGGCGTCAACCAGCCGGGAAATTTCGACGCGCAAGCGATTCCGACGAGCACGCCCCACCCGACCGCCTTGCGATCGGAATCCATGTTGCGGGGGAAACAAGCCCAAGCGAGCAACCATGCGGCAAGGAGCGACGAGTCCCACACGGCGATCATCGCATGGGCGAACAACCGGGGAACCAGGAGTATCGACAACACGCCGAAGATCGCCGTCGCAATGCCGAACTCTTTTCGTAACCGATGGAAAGAACAGGCCAGCGCAACGGAAAACCAAAGAACGGGGCCGAATCGCAGTCGCGTCTCGAACGGCAGGACGGACGGACAAAGAAACTTTCCCCCTGCAACGAGCAGCACCGGAAACTGCGGATGCCCTTCCTCGGAAACGGTTCCCGTCCAGAACATCTTGAGTCCCCAGTAAGAAACAAGCATGTTCAGCGAATGGAGTTCTTCTTCGGAACCGTCCGGATCGTCGGGAAAACAGGAGCGACCTCCAGGACACCAACGGACGACATGCCGCATCCATTCCGCAGCAACGTCGGCCCGATCGTTCATTTCACCTTCGTCCCAAGTTAACGGCAACATCGACGCTGAAAACAACATCAACGCCAGCACCGCGGCGAAGACGGCGACGACCGGGAGACATTCACGGCGGTTCATTCCGACGATTCCTTGTGTTCAACCTTCGGCCAGTATTTATCGAAATCGAAATCGGGGGAGTTGTCGCCGTCGTGGCATTCCATGCAAAGTTTTTTCGTCGTGTTTCCCTGGAGCGTCATGCGAACCGCTTTCCTGAAACGATTTTTTGTGGCGTCGTCTCCCGACTTTTCGGCGGTGACGTGTTTTTCGCCGGGGCCGTGACACGATTCGCAACCGACGTCGATCAGTTGCGGGGTTTCCTTTTCACCCATGAATCCGTTTTCGTACGGGAGGAATTCAGCCGGGCTCCAACCGACGACATGGCACGCAATGCATTCCGGATCGAACGTCCTTGCCGGTTTCGAAATATTGGCGAGCGTGTTCCATGCACGGGCGTGTCCCGATTTTCTCCAAACGACGTACGACGGTTCGTGACAGTCGGCGCACGCTTTCGAGCCGACGTAAATACCGTTCGTCGCCGTCCGACCGTTCGGAATCGGTTTGATACCGAGCTTCGACAGTCCGGTCGATTTCAACTGGTCCTGGTAGAACTGCATCGCGTTCATGATGTCCTTGTCGTTGGCGAATCGGGAATCGAGGGCGATCCGCTGGTATCGTATCGGCGTATCGGCGTCGTCGTAAATGCCGACGGCGATGGCATATTTTCCTTTTTCACCGACTTCGACAAGCATCGTGTTTTTATCCCAATTCGGTTGCGCCGGCGGCTCGGCGGGACCGTCCGAACCGATCGCGAAATCGAACTTGTTCGGAAACGTCGCCAGGATTTTCTCGAACTCCGCATTACTGCCGTGAACGATCAGCACCCGTTGGTCGCAAGCCTCCTTCTCGAAATCGGGAAGGATCTTTTGCAGGTTGGCGACGGCGTCCGCCTGTTTAATGTCCGGATTGTTCACGTCCTGGAGCAACGACTTGCCGATCACCGACACGACGCCGACCTTGACGCCGCCGATCGTTTCCGTTCGAAAAGGTTTCCAGATGGTCGGATCGAAATCGAGCACCGCGACGTTCGCCGACGTGTACCGTTTCGGGCTTCCCGGTACATCGATACCGTACAAAATCAGCACCTCCGTCGGGAACAACAACTCGCGGTTGCCGAGGCCGACGATGCCGTAGTCCATCAGACGCAGCGATTCGTCGATCACGAACGAATATTTGTATTCCTCTTGAAGACCGAACCCCTTGTTGAGGTTTCCGGCGTCGATCGGCATCACGGGCCAACCTTTCGCCGCGAGTTCTTTCATGAACGTCCGACGGCGGCTGAGCCCCCCCTTCATCTGCTCGATTCCGGCGCAACCGCACGGTTCGACATATCCGTTCATAAATCCGGTGAAGACGAGCAATAATTTCGGTTTCGGCCAGTTCTCGAAATACTTGCCGTTCGCCGCGATCGGATCGTATGTCGACGTGGTTCGTGGTTCGTGGTTCGTGGTTCGTGACGAGGAATCCGCGAATCGTAATTCAGTGACGGGAATACCCGGGTCGTCTTTTTTCTCGTCGGCGATCGCGGCCGGTATGTCGCTGAAAGCGGGATCCGGCTTGGGGGGGGGGGGAACCGTCGTTGGTGGTTCGGGCTGTGTGATCGAGTTTTTCGGCTCTTCGGAAGCCGTTGTCGGTTGTTGATCGCCGAACGAGACCACGGCAGGATTTTCCGTCGATTGTTTCGGTTCGTCAAGCACGGTTTTCGGCGATTCCGGCGTCTCCATCGCTGTTCCCGTAACAGGCTGTTGCGGCATGTCGAACGAATTCACGGACGGATTCTCCGCTGCCGGTTGAGCGGCGTCGAACGGCGTTGCCGGGGGCTCTTGGTCCGTTTTTGTAACGGATGGCATCGGCGCGGCGGTCGTGACTTGCGGGGCGTCGAGCGGATCGCGTGGAACGAACGGATCGATGGATGGTGAAACCGACGGCGCCGCTGTTTCGGATGGCATCGGTTTCGTGTTCGACTCCGGACATCCGAGCAATAACGAAACGAACAACAGCAACAGGGGGAGAGTATGCATTCGAATTCGGTCCATGGAACTGGAAACGGTTGAGTAGTGAAAATATCGCACGCCGTTCAAGGTTTACGTTTTCGCCGTTCCCGCAAGGAACTTCCGCAACCGGCGATTATTGCTCCACCGCGAACTGGACGGGGATTTTGATGGTCGGCGTGTCGGCGATTCCCGTTTCGAGAACAATCATCGCGACTCGTTCTTCGTCGGCCGTGGTGTAATTGCATACCGGCGTCCCGGTGGGAACTTCGATGGTCAACGAATAAAACCGACGCCGTGCGGCGGAGTCGGCCCCGATCTCTTTCGGTTCAGTGAGCGTCGTTTTGAGCCAATCCGGTTTGACGGATTTGACGGCAAGTTTGGCATCCGCGGCCGCGGCACCGGAGAACATGATCGAAATATCCTTGGCGATCCGTTGACCGACACGGATGGTTCCAAGCGACACGACGCCGGACTCTTTGTTGAATCCCATGCCGGTGAGCGTGATTCCACTGCCGTAAATCTGGCCGCATGCCATAAATTCAACATTCGGTTCGCCGGCAATGTTCGTTTTAACGTGAAACTTTTCCTGGAACGTCCCCACGGGAAGGCCCGGTTTAAGCGTGATCGTTCCTTCGTAAACGGTCTTGGCGTTCTTGTTGAGGGGGTTATCCTTGTCCTCCTGGCTCAGCTCCGTTTTTTCGAACTTGAGATCGAAGTGCTCTTTGTCCTTCCATTCCGTGGAAAGGATTTCCATCGGCGTTTTCTCGAATCCGTAGAGGCGGATTTTGCCGGTCCGGGTCGCGCCCGCCTGGACATTGGGGAACGCGATCAACGAAGACGAGAGCGTGACCGGCGCCGTGAAGACCCCTTGAATCGCAAGGTAGATTTCCGGGTTTCCCGGATCGTTCGTGATAATGGTTCCCCCCTGTTTGAAGAACCCGATCGCGCGTTCGGCGTTGTATTTGACGGTCAATGTTCCTGTTGCGCCGGGGGCGATCGTTTGCGATTGCGGATCGATTCCCGTACAGGAACAGGTCGTTCGGTTGACGTCCAATCGGAGCGGAGCGGTGCCGACGTTGGTGACCGTGAATTTGTGTTCGCCGCGTTCCTTGACGTCTTTAATGCCGAAATCGTAGAGCGTCTCGTCGGTTTTCGCCTTGGCGTTTTCGTTGAACGATCGGGCTTGGATTTCCCGGACGAGTTCTTCGTGTTTTTTGTACTCCAATTCGGGATTCCAACCGTTGACCGTCAGCGCGGACTTCGCCGTTCCGAAGCCGACGAGCACTCCGAGCAATGTGGAAAGGAGAACGACGGTGGTTGTTCGCATGGTCTTCTATCGTCGATAAAGCAGGTTCAACCGCGATTTCAATTCGTTCACGATTTTTTGATCGGTCAGTATCTCGGCCGGATTCGCATCGGCGAGGTTGAACCGGCGGAGAACGAGTTGAGCTTTGAGATTGGTCTGTCCCTCCATGGTACCTTCCGCTTTGAACGTGATGTCGTTGCCGTCGATTTTGGCAATCGTCGACGTCAGCGTCAGCGTCTGGCCCGGTTGGACGAATCGACCGTATTTGACGTTTTTCGCTTCCTTGAGGAGTACCATGCTGTAGGAGAAATCGTCGCTGACACGCAGCAACCACGCCGACGTTTGGGTCAACGCTTCCAGCATGAGTACGCCGGGCATGACGGGAAAGTTCGGAAAATGGTCCTGGAGGTACTCTTCGGCCAAGGAGAGCGACTTCGTGGCAACGATGGTCGAACCGGGTTCCAGCGACTCGATTCGGTCGATCAAGGAAAAGTGCATGGTCGGTAGCGGTAAAATTTCAAGGGATAAACTCCCTTGAATTTTATCGATTAATCCCTCATGAAACAAGGGGCGCCGACCGATTACATGTCCCGCAACGATTCAACCGTCGTTTCGTTCCGGTAAGGAGAGAAACCGATCAGGTGGCGCATGGCGTCGGTCGGACAGACCGCGACGCAACGCAAGCAGTTCGTGCAGTCCATCTTCGGAATCGGCGGAGAAGCCGACGTTTTCAGCGACAACGCCTTGACCGGACAGCTTTCGACGCAAAGTCCGCAGTGGGTGCAACGCTTCAAATCGACGTGGACTGTCGTGTGGCAGCTTTTGAAGAATTTCCGGGAAGCGAAAAATCCGCCGAAAATCATGCCGTGCATGTCGGAAAGGAGCGGAATCCGGCTCCAACTCCCTTGTCCGGCGTTCACGGCAACGGCGAAGCGATCGACTTGCGTTTTCATCCGGTTTCGCAACCAGTGGTTGAACGACTTGCCGGTGATGGGCCAAAAACTGTCGGGCATCGTGAAAATCCGACCTGCCACACAACGGAATCCCTTGGCGGACAACTTGCGTTTGAGTGGACCGCAAACCCCACCGGAAAAAGCGCCGTGGGTGCCAAGAAAAACCGCTTCGGTGCCGTCGACTTGCGGCAGCGCACCGACGAACGACACGATCAACTCCGGAATCGCAAAGCAATGGGTCGGAAACGCGATCCCGAACGTCGCTGTCGGATCAATATCAGACGGCGCCGACGTTTCGATCGGTTTCAACTCGACGCTCCAGCCGAGCTCTCGCAATTTTTCGGCGAAGAGTTCCGCGACCTGCAAGGTGTTCCCGGAACCGGAAAACCAGTACAGGTGCAAAACCCGTTGCCGTTTTGTTTCGGTGTTTTTCATCGATTGATCAGAGCCCGAAGCGTCAGCGGGGGAACGGAGCACAATCCCTTGCTGACTTTCCAGCCCCGTTGAGACGACTAAACCTGCGAACCGTCGGACGGCTTCAGGAAGATGTTCACGATTTCCGTCGCGGTATCGGCGTACATCGGGTTCGTTTTGATTTCCTGCCATTCGGGGCTCTTGATGAACGCGTCCCACGCTTTTTTTCGAACGTCTTCGTTTTCGAAACCGAGCATGTAAGTCAGGTTCGGCATTTTCGTTCCGAAAAGGGCGTCGCCGAAGAAGACGGGATTCATTCCGACTTTTCGGAAGAGCGGCAATTCGCCCCCCTCGTCGAACATGTGAACCTTTTTGGCGTTCTTGTCGATGTTGAAGCTGCGGTAAACCCGGAGTTGGAAGATTCGTTCCTTGTTGGAGACCGGCGTTTCGATCGTCGGGCATTTATCGAAACCGTAATAGAGTTCGCTCTCGTAAGTCGTGTAGAGCGGGTCCTTCGAGGTCGTTCCGAAAACGGCGGCTCCGTCCTTCGTGAACGTCTTGTCGGCAAGGAGTTTCGCTGACAGCGTCGCCACGGAATCGAGATTTTTGTGCGGGAACAGCACGAAAACGTTTTCCTGGAAATTTTTTTCGTTTTCATGGGCGCTGAAAACGCCGACCGGCTTGATTTCGAGCCTGTTCAGCGCCGGAACGAGCGCCTTGTCGATCGCTTCGATCAATTGCGCCTTCTTGTCGGCGTCCTTGGCGGTGTAGATTCGAAGTTCGAGATAATCTTTTTTCGCCGGGACGTCGGCCGCCCGGAGCGAGCCGAGGGCCGCCGTGGTCAAACCGACCGCGCCGGCGGTCGCCAAAAATTCTCGTCGTTGCATGATGGAGAGGAGTTAGGAGTTAGGAGATTTGTTCGGTCTCCGGTCTATAAATAATCGTCCCAATGTCGTTTTTTCAATGCGTCGATCACGTCGCGGACCGATTCCTCTTGCTCTTTTCGGGCAATCAATGTTGCATCGGGAGTTTGCACGATAATCAGGTCGTCGAGTCCGAGCAGCGCGAAGAGGTGGTTCGGATTGTCGGCGCGAACGACGCAACCGCTGGAATTCACGGCGAGCAATTTCGTTCCGATCGCGAGGTTGCCGTCGGAATCCTTTTGGTCGGCGTAAATCCGGTCCAGCGAACACCATGTTCCGACGTCGTCCCAATCGAAGGTCGCTTCGACGACGACGATGGAACTCGCGCGTTCCATCACGGCGTAGTCGACCGAGATTTTCTTCATCAAGGGGAACTGTTCGTCGAGAACGTTTTCGTAACGGTCGGTCCCGATCGCGGCGGCGATTTTGTCGAGCGGTCCGGCGACTTCCGGTTCGAAACGGCGGAGCAATTCGACGACGGTTTTCGCCTTCCAGACGAAAATCCCGGCGTTCCAGGCGAAGTTTCCGGCGTCGAGGAATTTTCGTGCGGTTTCGATCGGCGGCTTTTCGTGAAACCGGACCACGTCGAACGCCGAGGTGAGCGAACGCCATTTTTCCGTAACATCGGAACGGAGCGGCTCGCTGCGCTGGATGTATCCGTAAGACGTCGACGGAAACGTCGGTTTGATCCCAAGCGTGATCAGCCGTTCCGGATTTTCCTCGACCAGTTCGGCGGCGAATTGCAGCGAATCGCGAAACACCTTTTCCGGACGGATAATATGGTCCGCCGGGAGCACGATCATCGTCGCTTCGGGATCATCGTGGAGTAATCGGACTGCGGCGAGACCGATGCACGGAGCGGTGTTCCGGGCAGCGGGTTCGCCGAGGATGTTCTCCGCCGCGAGATTCGGGAGTGATTCTTTCACGTTCGGAACCATGGACCGTCCCGTCACGATAAGCACGCGGTTTTCGGGAACCAGCGGATTCAGGCGGTCGACGGTTGCCGCGATCATCGTCCGCCCGGACTCGAAGGAGAGAAATTGTTTTGCTTTCGCGGCCCGGCTTTCCGGCCAAAGCCGGGTCCCCGAACCACCGGCAATAATCACGGCATGCAACATGAATGTCCCTCGTTTTGGTAAACAAAAGCCGGAATGGAGCGAAGCGTAATGACGGTCTGACTGGGCGTTAATGATTCTCCGGTCGCAAAATATTCGAATCGGTTTTTCCATCGACGGTGTCGTCTTTTCCGATGCCGAGCCGCTCAGCCCAAGTCGAATCCTCCGGATTCCGGCAAATTCCGCAGAGCCGCAACGGCAAGCGATCGAAATACTTCGAACGGATGAACTTCAGCGCGGTTCCGAGCAGGATGCGCATGTCGAAACAAAACGTCACCATTTCGATATATTCGAGATCGAGCGCGAGTTTTTTGCGAACGTCGCCGAGTCCGGTGTCTGAATCCTGATTCAGTTGCGCGTATCCGGTCAAACCGGGAAGGACGAGCGTTCGGTATTCGTATCCGGGAATCTCGGCACTGAGCTTTTCGACGAACTCCGGCCGCTCCGGTCGCGGGCCGATGACGGTCATCTCGCCGCGCAAGACGTTGTAAATTTGCGGCAGTTCGTCGATATGGAGCTTCCGCATGATTCGACCGACCGGCAGGACACGCGGGTCTCCCTTGGCAGCCCA
The DNA here is from genome assembly GCA_031549705.1 of Thermoguttaceae bacterium. Taxonomy (GTDB): domain Bacteria; phylum Planctomycetota; class Planctomycetia; order Pirellulales; family Thermoguttaceae; genus WRKP01. The sequence continues at coordinate 6,718 of JAVBPI010000047.1, read as the reverse complement.
TTTCGCTCCCTTGGCGGACTCGGCGTCGACGGTCATCGAACGAATTTTGTACATTTTGAACGGCTTGCCGCCCTTGCTGACCCGTGTTTGCGTGTAGATGACCGGCCCCTTCGACGTCAACTTGACGAGGAGCATGAAGATAAGGATCGTCGGCACGATGATCGGCGACGTCAAAATCGTCACGGCGACATCGACGTACCATTTGACGGCGTAATAACGTGATACCTTCGGCGGGGCAAGGCTGTCGTTCATGGAAGGAAGCCGGAAACGGTTTGGTTTCGTTTCGGGTCAAAGGAAAAAGCAGTAAAACCAAGTCCCCGGTAATTTACACGTCGTGAGAGCCCTTGTCAAGATTCCGACGGCGAGAGGAACGCCGAGCCGCAAAATCGGGTGCTGATCAATCGGTTGACGCTCGCCCATCATCCATGGTATACTTTCGTCCCTGCATTGCTGTCGCTTCGTTTCGGACAAGATTACGAAATTTTCCTCAACCACTCTGCGAGACATGAAACCATCACGTCGGTCATTTTTGAAGGCGGCGGCGTTGTCGCCGTTGTTCATCCCTGCGGCGGCGCTCGGCAAAGACGGCAAAACGGCTCCCAGCGAACGGGTCGTCATGGGGACCATCGGAACCGGCGGTCGGGGGACCGATGTGATGCGCGGCTTCCTCGGTTTCGATCAGGTCCGGATGGTTGCCGTTTGCGATCCGGTTAAAACGCATCGTGAACGGGCGCAACAGCAGGTCAACGATCGTTACAAAAACGAAGATTGCCGCGTCTACACCGACTTCCGCGAAGTGCTCGACCAAGGGGACATCGACGCCGTACTGATCGGAACGCCGGATCATTGGCATTCGACGATGACCGTCGCCGCATGCAAGGCGGGAAAAGACGTTTTTTGCGAAAAGCCGGAAACCCTGGCGATCCGTGAAGGACGCAAAATGGCAGATGCCGTCAAAAAACACGGAATTGTTTTTTCCGGCGGAAGCCAACGGGTGATCGGCGATTACGGCGACCTTCCGCGACTCCTGTGGGGGGGAGCGATCGGCGAGATTAAAGAGGTGTTCGTCGACTGCGGCGGACCGTCCGGCGACTGTTATCTTCCTACGGAACCGGAACCGGAAGGGCTCGACTGGAATCTTTGGATCGGACCGGCTCCATGGCGACCGTTCCACGGCTCGTTGATTCGCGGCGGATTTCGAAGCTACCGCGACTACTCCGGCGGCGGCATGACCGACTGGGGCGCCCACCGTTTCGGAGCTGCGCTCTATGCCACGCAAAAGCTCTACACCGGCCCGGCCGAGATCTGTCCAGGGGAAAAAGGGGACGACAAACGCCGGATCGTCTACAAATTCGCCGACGGAATGAAAATGTACCATAGCAATGTCGGTGACATTCTTTACGAAGGAACCGAAGGTTCGCTCCGTGTCGGACGGCACCAAACCGTCATCGGCAAGCACCGTAAACCAACGACACGCATCGAAATTCCCGGGTACCATTGGTTCAACCCGTGGGAAGACCGCGGACTGATCGGCGACTTCGTCTACTGTGTGAAAACCCGGGAGAAACCGTTCCGCAACATCGAGGCGGCGCATCGGGCGGTAACGATGTGCCATCTCGGCAACCTTGTTTATTGGCTTGGCCGAACGATCAAGTGGGACCCCGTCAAGGAAGAAATAATCGGCGATCCCGAAGCGGCCCGTTGGCTCGACCGTCCCAAACGTGCTCCGTGGAACGACGACGTTTGACCATTCGCCGGTCCAGATTGCCAAAGTGAGGTTCATCGCGTAAAATTGTCCGGCATGAAATTGATTCTTGCGTTGGAGACGACGGAAAAATTCGGGAGCGTCGCGATGCTCGACGGTGAACAAGTTCTTCGGGAATCGACGTTGCCGACAACCGACCGGAGCGCGAAAACACTGGCGCCCGCTTTGGATCGACTTCTCATGGAGGAACATTGCGATCCGAACGACATCGAAACCGTCGCCGTCGTCGTCGGTCCCGGTTCGTTCACCGGACTGCGTGTCGGCGTCGCCACGGCGAAAATGTTCGCTTATGCCATCGGTGCTTCGGTCGTTGCCGTCGACACCTTCGAAACCATCGCGGCCGGAGCCGTCGCCGCCGGACTTCCGCTCGACAGGGAACAAGCCCGTTTCCTGACAGTCGGCGTCGACGCCCAGCGCGGAGATGTTGTGTACCAAACGTTCGAGCTGACTCCCACCGGCGCGAAACCGATATCGCCGTCCGAACTTTGTTCGGTTGACCAGTGGTGGAGACTTCGACAAACGATGCCGGACATCATGTTCACCGGCCCCGCATTGGAGCGGTTCAAGACGAAAATGCCGTCCGGCGTTCAAGTTGTCGCCGAAACCTCTTGGAATCCCCGTGCTTCGGTCGCCGGTCAAATCGCCGCAAAACGGGTCGCCGCCGGAACAATAAACGACCTTTGGAACCTGTTGCCGATTTACTCACGATTAAGCGCCGCCGAAGAGCGATCTGCGGGGCGGAGCGGCTAACCTTACCTCATCATCGATTATGAAACTCGCGATTTGCAACGAAACTTTTGAGTCTTGGAGCACCGCCGCCGGTTTTCCCTTTGAACGGGTCTTTGAATACGTCAGGCGGATCGGTTACGAAGGAATCGAAATCGCGCCGTTCACGATTGCCGACGACGCTCGCCTTGTCAGCGCCGCCAAACGGATCGAAATTCGGCAACTTGCGAAGCAACACGGGCTCACGATTACCGGTTTGCACTGGCTTCTCGCTCGGACCGACGGTTATTATCTGACGTCGCCGGACGCGGCCGTCCGGCAGAAAACGACCGACTATTTTCTCGAATTGACGCGTCTCTGTGCCGATCTCGGCGGAAAATTCATGGTCCTCGGTTCGCCGAAACAGCGGAACTTGCTCCCCGGCGTTTCGAAAGAGCAAGCGCTCGACTACGCCGCAGACGTCCTTCAACAGGTTTTACCGCTGCTCGAAAAATGTGATGTTCAAATAGCGATCGAACCGTTGTCGACCAAGGAAACCGATTTTCTGACGACCGCCGCTGAAACCGTCGAGCTGATCCGAAAAATCGGGGCTCCTCACCGAATCGCGCTCCATCTCGACTGTAAGGCGATGTGCGCCGAAAGCACGCCGATTCCCGAACTGATCCGCCAAAACCGCGAACACTTCATCTACTTTCACGTCAACGACCCGAACCTTCAGGGGCCTGGCTTCGGCGAGTTGCAATTCGGGCCGATCTTCGACGCCCTGCGGGAAATTCAATACAAAGGGTGGGCCTCCGTGGAGGTGTTCGACTATTCGCCGGGACCGGAACTTCTGGCGGAAAAGAGCATTCATTACCTTCGAAAGTTCGTTCCCTCCTCGGCATGTCCCTGCAATGGCAATCACCATCGAAGTTCTTCGGGTTTCCATCCGTGTGCGTCACGTCACAGTTGCTCCGTTTGTGGCGAAACGTCCGCCTTTGAGCAGGAAAATTGCGAATTCTGCAACCCGAACGAAGAATCGAAACCCTCGGCGGCGACATTTCGGCCGGAATTGTTTGACAGCGAATGTCCCGCCTGCGGCGCCAAGCCGTCCGAGAAGCCGTTTTGTCCGATTTGCGGGAAAAATTATCAACACGGAAATTCGTAACAATGAATGCGCTTGCCGTCTATCCGGGATCGTTCGATCCGTTCACGCTGGGGCATCTCGACATCGTTCAGCGGGCCAGTCGGATTTTCGACCGATTGGTGATCGGCGTTGGGATCAACATTGACAAACAGCCGTGGTTCCCTGCGGAGGAGCGAGTCGACCTGATTCGGCGTTCGACGGCGCATTTGAACAATATTGACGTTCGGACCTATCAAGGCTTGACCGTCAAATTCGTCCAGCAGTGCGGTGCCCGGATCATGATTCGCGGCGTGCGGCCGATCACCGACATTCCGGCGGAGCTGACCATGATGATGGCGAATCGACGCCTCGCTCCGGATATCGAAACACTCTTTATGATCGCCGACGGTGAACTTGCTCACGTTTCCAGTTCGCTCATCAAGGAGATCGCTTCCGTGGCGGACGAGAAAACTTACGCCAGTTTTCTTCCGGCGCCGATTGTCGACGCCGTCTTGGAACGGATTCGACGCGGAACATAGTATTTTACCGTTCTCCGCGAGCAGAAACGCGGGTGGTTTTCTGTCCCCGCATCGCCGGGGAGAGAAAACTCATCGTGGAGTATGTTGTTCCGAAATCAATCCCCTGTCGTGTCATCGATGCGATTTTCGGAGGTCCAAGTGGGTGGTTGAATCAGTGCTCAGCGATTCGGATAGTTTGCCGATGGTCTCTTTTAATTGGTAAAACCGCAGGGTACCGGAATGTAGCAACAGTTCAATACTTGTCGGCGGCATTCCATACATCATACTACCTGGAAAAAGAACCTTATATGCACATATTGCTGCGATGGCTTTTGTGCTCTCGCGATATCCGATTCCTTCTGTTTCTTTAAGTACGTTCAAACCGTTCTGCTTATCCCCCAAAGCAAAGTGGCTAAAAGCGAGTCCCAAATGAGCGATGAGCAATCGTTCATTTTTCTCCAGCGACAGTGCCTCGTTGAAGAAACGCCGGGCATCTTCAAGCAGGGTTGTTTTCGACGGTTCGGACGAGGCGTTTTTCGCCTGATCCAACGATCGCAGAGCCGCCGCCAACTTCGACCGAGCCAGCGCCTCGATCTTGGAGTCGATGGATTCGATGATTCCGAGCATTTTACCGATTGATTTGAACGTTCTCGGCGCGATGAAAATCAATTTGAGCGTCAACGGGTCAATAGCCATGGCTGTCCTCTTGATCAATGGTTCGGTAGCAAAAAACGATCAACGATACTGGTAGAAGCCAAGTTTTACGATTTGTTGCGCTGCTCTCAAAAGTTTTTTCGCGTGCCACCGACACAATCCGTTTCATCGGGTCTCCTTCTCAAAAGGGGAAAATCGTCGCCAAAGGATCCCGAAACGATACGCCCGCCGTCCATGAAAGACAAGAGGACCGATTGCCCGAATCGGCGACGCGGAAATTTGTGCAATTTATCCCTATTGCGTTTTGCGAGAATCCGATCAACAATCATTCATGATCACATGTATCGGATCTTTCATCGTATAGTTCTCCACAAAAGTTCTGCAACATTGCATTTGCCGTAAGTGATCGGGATGCGTAGAATAAAACATGGAAAAGACTCCGATTTATTCGACTTTCGATCTTCGACGGCATGCGGTCGAAGCCGTCCAAAACGGGCTGCCACAATGCAAAGTCGCCGAAAACTACGGCATCGACCGCACGACCTTGTATCGATGGATGCAACGCTTCAAACGCGATGGCATCGACGGATTGAGGCGAATGCCCGTCAGTGGGCGACCGAGAAAGTTGCCCGATATTTCCGACGATCTGCTGAAAAACATCGTCTTGAAATCCGCCGTCGATTTCGGCTTCGAATCCGATCTTTGGAACACTCGTCGATTGCATCAAGTCGTTCTCAAAAAACATCGCGACGACATTTCGGAGGAAACGATTCGCCGCCGACTTGCCGAAGCCGGATTGACGTATCAAAAACCTGAACGGGAGTATGACGCAGCAGACGAAACGATCCGAAAAAAATGGCGGCGTTCCACCATTCCGACGATCCGTCGCTGCGTCTTGAAACATCACGATCCTTTGTTTTCAGGACGAAGCGAATGTGTCGATGACGGCGTTTCTTGGTAAAACATGGGCTCCTCGCGGCGTCACGCCCAAGGCAACGGTAAGCGGTCTCCGCGAAAGCATCACGGCATTGTCGGCGATCAGCTCGCACGGGGCGTTGATTTTCAGTTGTTGGAGAAACGGGTCGCGTCCGCCGGGTTCATGGATTTTCTCGAACAGATGCTTCGGCATCATCGGCGTCGTCATTGGGTTATCGTAACAGATCGTGCGACGCCGCATGTTTCGACAGTGACGAAAAGTTTTATCGGTGACCGCAGGCGTCTCCCTGTTTTTCATCTTCCTCCTTATTCGCCGAAGTGGAACCCCGATGAAAAGGCATGGAATTATTTGAAAACTCAAGCGTTAAAATCGCATCAGGCTCGAAGCAAGGAAGAGCAGGAAGAACTCGTCTAGGAAAAGCTCGGCATGATGTCGTCCAACCCTCATTTACTGAAAGCCCACTACTTCCGTTGCTGCGTCGCTGATTTTCTATGCGGACTTACGTCAATCGCAATGTTGCAGAACTTTTGTGGAAAGCTATAGCTGACCGGCCAAGTCTCAGCGACTGGTAGGACAGTGGGTTAAAAGGGTGGTTTTGTAAACGAGTTTTTCCTTGATGAATATGAATAAAAACCAAGAGCAACCGGCTTCGCCCGAGGATCGCCGTCGCATGGTCCAAGCCGTTCGGGGCGGCCAATCGATTCGTGACGTCGCCGATGGATTCGGTGTGACCAAGGCGACCGTCGAACGATGGAAACAACGGGCAGAGGGAAATCGGCTGGACAGAGTCGATTGGTCCGATCAACCCGACGGACCGCCGCGACCCACCAATCGTTCCTCCGAGGAACTCGAACAATGCGTCCTCGCGATCCGCAAACACCTCAAAGAGGAAAGTGCACTCGGCGAGCACGGAGCCGACGCCGTCCTCCGGGAGATGAAATCGTACGATTGTCCGAACGTTCCTTCCAAGGCGACCGTCAATCGAATACTGAAACGACACGGAGCTTTCGACG
>JAVBPI010000175.1:0-7095 GCA_031549705.1 Thermoguttaceae bacterium | reverse complement strand
GAAAACATTCAACGCCGACATCGGCATCTGGGGAAAGATCGAACGGGTCGACGAAGACGTCATGGAAATCTACGATTTCTGGATGAAGGTCGTCGATTTCTCCGTCGATCCGCCGCGAATCATTTACGAGGTCGATAAAGTCCGCACCGACGCGGTCGCCGAAGTCACCGGAATCTATGTCCGCAACGCCATTGAAAAATTGTACGACAAAAAGAAACGATCGGCGGAGGAAAAGGCGGCCATTGAGGAAAACTGGGCGAAAAATCCTAACCTGCTCACCGGCGGCGACTTCGAAAAGGTCCAAAACGGAATTCCCGTTGGTTGGGAGACCCGCTGCGCTCAGCATCGGGAACCGATCGGGCGCCTCGTCAAACGTGTCCCGGATGAAGCGAAGCCCGGCAACCATTACCTTCATACCGAATTTGATGAAGGCATTGGAACCGGCTTCGGTTTAATGTATTACAGTAAGCCGTTCGTCGTGGAAGAAGGCGCGACATACCGAATTGATTACCGTTATCGTTTGTCGAAAGGGGTCAACGGTATCGTATTCGTAAAGTGTTATGACGTCATTGACACGAGTTTCAAACCGACGGCGGACGCGCTGAAAGAGGGCTTTACCGATAAAATCGGTCAGCAAACAAGGGAAATCTACCGAAATCAGCAGAACCACCAGCAGTATCCGATCAGCGGCGGTCCGAATCCGAAGGAAATCGCCACGGCAGGTCAATGGGTTCAGTATTCGGAAGAATTCACGCCGCGGCATACTCGTTTTTCGCCGAAATTGGGGCGGGTCATGCTCTACGGTTTCGTCACGGCGGGATCGATCGATTACGATGATTTCGTCCTGAAAAAGATCAAGGACGCCGACCCGGCCGAACTGAAGGCAAAGATCGAGCGGCATTCGCTCGACTCGAAGGTCACGATGAAAGAGATGGAAGAAAACGAACGCCGCGGCGCCGAAGCCAAAAAAGAGATGCAAAAGGAACGCCGAGACGGGCCTTCGGAAAAAAAATCGAAAACGAAGCTGAAATAGTGTTTCGTCGACAGTGTTGCCCCGGCTTCCGTTTTGCTTGTGTTTGCCGCGAAACGCAAGCGGGGTTCGTTTTCTCGACTCGGGCCCCGAAACGTCCGTGGTGAGAATTCATCGTTTCCTATTGCTTTTTGGACGCCAACGAATCATAATACCGTTGTATTACTATGCTGTAACCCGGCATGAACTGGTCGTTTACCCATTTAACCGGTACTCCGTGGCGTGATGGAACGAATACGGTACTAATCGCCCAAAAACCGACCAATGGGTACCGGGGTTGAGTATAACGTCTGGGATCGTGAATTTTTTTCACGATCGGCGCCGGCAGGATCGGAAGCGGAGCGACCATCCTGTGGGTTTCACAACGAGCGGAAGCTCGGTTGACGGCCAGCCGCGCTGGGTTAAGAGTGGTTTTCCAATAAAAGATTCGTTGTTTAGTGTTTTTGCGGTCGCTTATGTTCACGATTCGTTCTTTTCGCAATGAAGATCCGCCCAAAATCCTTGACATTTGGCAGAAAAACCGGCGGCGTCCTGAAAGAACCCATTTTTTCCCGTTGTCGATGGGGCAATTGGAAGCGATTGTTCTCGCGATGCCGTTCTTCGACTATCGGTTCCTCCAATTAGCGTTCGAAGGTGATCGTCCCGTCGGATTCGCTCATGCAACATTGGGCCCTAACCCAAACGGCTCCAACCTTTCCTCCGCTGCCGCCGGTCAAATTTGCGCCGTGTTGATTTCGCCGGATTGTTCGGAGCCGCTTGTCGCCGCACAACAACTGATCGCTGCCTGTGAACGATCATTGATCGCACAAGGCGTTCGCGAGATCCACGCCGGCTCGCCGCGTCCAAGCGCCCCGTTTTATGTCGGACTTTACAGCGGAGCCGAGCCGATCGGGATCATCGATTCCGATACGGCGGTCATTGAGGCGTTTCAAAAGTCCGGCTACGTTCCGCAGCAAAAAACCGCTCGTTTTCAATTGGAGCTGACGGACTATCTTCCCCCCACGACGTCGGGAACACTGGAATGGATGTCGCGAGTCAAACTGGACTTCGGCGACCGTCCCGAAATCGAAAATTGGTGGGACGCCTGCATGTTGGCCCATTTCGATTGGTTGGAAACCACCGCTTGCCTGCTCAAAGGAATGCGACCGGTCTCCCGTGTACGAATTCGAATGAGCGACCAAGGTTCCGAAAAGGAAACGAAACTTTACGACAAAAATTGGGACGCCTCGCTGATCGATATCCGCGTCCATCCGGAGTATCGACACCAAGGGCTGGCCGCTTACACCCTCGGCGAAACGCTTCGCTTGCTCGTTATGCAAAGTCGGGTCGCAAGAATCGAAGCGCATGTCGGAGAAGCGGACTCCATGGTCCATTCGCTTCTGCGCAGACTTCGGTGGAACGAAGTTGAAACGGGGACCGCCTTCAAAAAAATCGTGTCGTAATTGCTGCTCGAAACGCCGGAACCCTCGGTTCGCGGGCTAAACGGGGAATATTGCCATGCAACTCGAATTTCTCGGCTGGGACCGTCCGTTGCTTGAATCGACGGCGAATTATCTCTTGGAACGCTTTTCGGAGAGCGGCACGCTCGACTTGCGGAATGTCGTGTTGGCGTTTCCTGGTCGCCGTGGTATCGGACGGCTCGAAGAAATTCTCGTCGAACGTGTGGAAAAACTCGCCGCCGAAGGGAAAATCGATCCGGCGTGGTTTCCTCCGGAATACCAAACGCTCGGCGGTCTGCCGGAAGTTTTTTATCCGCTCAAGAGGCCGCTGGCGGACAATTTAACGCAACAATTGGCGTGGAACGCGGCGGTCCAAAAGCTCGAAACGGACTTTCCTGATTTGCTGGCACGACTGCTGCCTCATCCGCCGAATCCGGACGACTTGGAAGCCCGCTTGGCGCTGGGACGGCTTTTCTCGAATTTGCATCGGACCTTGGCGGAGAACATTCTCGACTTCAAAGACATCGAGAAACTCTGCAATACGATGAAGCTCCCCGGTGAATCGATCCGTTGGAAAGCGCTCGCGGAACTCCAGCGGCTCTATCTGGAGCAGCTCGATTCGTTAGAGCTTTGGGACGTCCAAACGGCTCGGCGGTTCGCGATTCAATACCGTGAACTTGAAACGGACAAAACGATCGTTCTCGTCGGGATGGTCGACATGAACCGAACGCAGGAGAAGATTTTCGAAGCGTTGGGAAACCGTGTCACGGCCCTCGTTTTCGCACCGAAATCGGCCGAACACCTGTTCGACGACAACGGTTGCCTCGATCCGGACCAATGGGCCGGCGTTGAAATTCCGATGAGGGGCGATCAAATCCGCGTCGTCGAACGGCCTCCCGAACAAGCAGACGCCGTGCTCGGATTTCTCTCCTCGCTGAACGGAAAATACGCCGCGAACCAAATCGTGATCGGCGTCCCCGACATGGAGGTGATTCCGTTCATCGAGCAGCGTTTGCACCAGGCGGGAGCCGAAGCACGGCATTTCGAAGGGTTGCCGGTGAAGCAATCGGCGGTGTTCCGGTTTCTCGAAGCGATCCAGCGATTTCTTGAAACGAAAACATTCCGCTCCTACGCCGAACTGATGCGACATCCGGACGTCGAAAAGCGGATGTTCGACAAGAAGCAGAAAGACCAATTCGTCGATATCCTTTCGGAACTCGACCGTTATCACACGGAGTTCCTGCCGTTTTCCGTGGACGAAAACTGGCGGGATCTCGTCGACGAGGATAATGCGTGGAGGAATCACTCGTTCGAACCGTTGCGCCAACTTTGGGCAAACATGACCGAGATGATCGGCGACGCTTGTCTCTCACCGGAGAAGCGGTCGTTAACGTTTTGGACGGAGGAGTTAACGGCAATGCTTCAACGACTTTACGGCGACAAGGGAGACCGCTTCGTCAAAGAAGGACGTCGGCTGTTCGGCGACGCCGTTGCGCAAGTCAACGATATTCCGGAGGAGTTGCTTCCGACCGCTTCCGCGACGGAGGCGATCGAGTTGATTCTCTCGCTGCTCCGAACGGCGAACATTCCGCCGCCGGATGAACGGGACGCCATCGAGATGGTCGGCTGGCTCGATCTGGCGATGGACGACGCTCCCGTGATGATCGTCAGCGGCATGAACGACGGATTCGTGCCGTCCTTTGTCACGGCGGACGCCTTCCTGCCGGACAAAATCCGTACACGATTGAACATCGAAGACAACCGCCGTCGGTTTGCCCGTGATGCTTACGCCCTCACCATGATTCTCGAAACGAGAAAGTCGACGCCGGAACTCGTTCGCCTTGTCGGCGGCAAGAAATCGGTACAGGGGGATCCGCTACTGCCGAGTCGGTTGTTTTTCGCGGCGGACGACCACACCGTCGCCGAACGGGTCAAAAATTTCTTCGGGACAACGGAGCCGAACAAGGAACGGGCCGATATTTCGAAACAGAAACAACGGGCCGATCATGGATTCGTCGTTCCAACGCCGATTCCCCTGGATCCTCAACCGAAAACGATGAGCGTGACGGAGTTCGGGGCGTACGTCCAGTGTCCGTACCGATATTATCTCCAATACCGGTTGCGATTGAACGAGCTGAACGACGACGAAGAGGAGTTGAACGCGTCGACGTTCGGGGAGCTGATCCATCATGTGCTCAGCTGCTTCGGGAAGAGCCACGCCAAGGATTCCCGACAGCGGGAGACGATCCAAAACGTGCTCGACACCGAACTCGACCTTGCGGTGCAAAAATTGTACGGAAACTCTCCAAGGCCGGTCGTTCAAATCCAGGCGGAACAAGCCCGCTTGCGGCTCCGTGCCTTCGCCGGCTGGCAAGCCGATTGGGCGGCCAAGGGGAACGTTATTCAAGAAACGGAAATTGCGTTCGACGAAAAAGCGTTCGGCGGAAAAATCTTTCTGGACGTCGACGGCCGGAAAATGTTTCTCCGGGGACGGATCGACCGCATCGATTTCAATCCGGAACGCGGCGAGTATACCGTTTTCGATTACAAAACCTCCGACACGGCGTTGGAGCCGAAGAAGAAGCACCTCAAAAAAGGAGAATGGGTCGACTTCCAGCTCCCGCTTTATCGGTACATTTTGGAACAGGCGGGGTATCCGTCGACGATCAACCTCGGATACATTGCGTTACCGAAAGACGTCGACAAGACGGGAGCACTCCTCGCCGACTGGACGTTGGAGGAACTCGACGGGGCGGAAGACGAAGCGAGGGAAATCGTTCGAAAAATCTGGAACAACGAATTTCCGAAAACCGATCCCCCACCGCCGTACAGTGAAAAATTCGCCGTGATTTGCCTGGACCCGATTCGCAAGCGTCCTTGAGCCGGGCATGGGGCAGCATTTCCCAATCGGGGTCATTGGTGTATAATGATCATATGCCGTGGCATCGTTTGGCCTTCATCCACCCCCAAGACCCTTCTCATGCGCATCGTTTCGCTTCAATCGGGCAGCAACGGAAACTGTATTTACGTCGAATCGCAAGGAACGCGACTCCTGTTCGACGCCGGGTTGACCGGTTCCAAAACGCGTGAACGGCTTGATGAAGTCGGCATCGATATTTCGTCGATTCACGGTGTCCTGATTTCTCACGATCATTCGGACCATATTCGCGGTGCCGGAGTGCTGAATCGAAAGTTTGGGCTCCCCGTTTGGATGACGTGCAAAACTTTCGAAGCGGCGGATGCAGGTAAACGGTCCGGCAACATGAGTTCGCCGACACTTTTTCAGGCGGGAGAGCGAATTCCGTTCGGCAAAATCGTGGTTGAAACGATTCCGACGCCGCACGACGCCGCCGATGGCGTCGGGTTCATCGTTGACGACGGAACATACCGATTTGGCATTTTGACCGATCTCGGACACGTTTTTCCGGCGTTGGAGCAGGCGTTTTCCACGTTGGACGGCGTGCTTGTCGAAAGCAACTACGACTTGGAAAAACTGGCGTTCGGCAACTATCCCGACTCGCTGAAACAACGTATTCGCGGCAAGGGAGGACACCTTTCGAATGTCGATGCCGCTCATCTGATTCAAAAGTTCGGCAAACGGCTCCAGATTGCCTGTCTTGGCCATCTTTCGGAGGAGAATAACGAACCGGAGCTTGCTTTGGAAACACATCGGAAGATTGTCGGAAAACAGCTTCCGATCGTGTTGGCCTCGAGATACGAATGCAGCGAACTTTGGAATCCACGTCGAACCGGTTGACCGTTCCCACTGATTTAGCCGGCACTCCGTGCTCCTTTTTCGTGAATTTCAGAACGTTTGAGCGTTTTCCATTGAAAAGCCCTAAAAAATTCGCAAAAATACCGGCGGTTCGTCTGTTTCCCGATTCCGAAATCCTGTATAATTTATTGACAGTTCGAAGAAAGTCGCCCGGCTCCTTCCCCCTTCTTTTTTGGGGAAGCGGGTGCTATAATTGGTTTTGTTGGGTGGATTTTCGTCCTTTCGGTCATTTCGACTGATCGGGTCCTACTGCATTGAGAAACAACAACATTGAGGAACGGAGGATTGTATCATGCAAGTCCAGATTTCCACGCGGCATGGCGAATTGAGTGCGGCAACACAAGAGAAGATCACGAAAAAAGTCGAAAAGCTGCAACGGTTTTTCGAACGGTTGACTTCGATCGTTGTTACGGTCGACCTGACCAAAGCCGATGAGCCGGTCATCGACGTGGTTGTCTCCGCAGAGCATAAAAACGATTTCGTTGCTCGGGATTCGTCCAAAGACCTGTTTGGATCGTTGGATACGATCATCGCCAAATTGGAGCAACAGATCAAAAAATACAAGGAAAAAATTCAGGACCACAACCGTCCCGGCGCGTCCACCGTTCCCGAGACGAAGTAAGTGGGTTCCCTTCCGCTTGCATTTTAGCGGCGAAGCGTGATAGAGATATACGATTGTCGGTTTTTTGCCGCTTGGCGTTTATCGCCGGTTTGCGGTTCACTTTTTTCAGTCAAGGAGTTGGTGAATGAAATTTGCCGATTTTATTCTTCAGGACGCGGTCCAAACGGAGATCAAAGCGTCGAATAAGCCCGGTGTCATCCGGGAGATGGTTCAATCGCTGCTGAACGCC
>JAVBPI010000130.1:0-8602 GCA_031549705.1 Thermoguttaceae bacterium | reverse complement strand
GAATAGCCCATGTCATCGGACATGATGAGGATGATATTCGGTTGCGCCGCCGAAGCGGTTCCCCCAAATGTCATCAGGATGAGTAAAACGATTATGATGCGATACAACATGAAATATTTTCCATCGTGTAAAAGTTTTTCCGTCCTTCAGCGCGTAGGAGGCCGACGCGGCAAACGACGATTTTATGTTTCGGAATCAGCAGTCGAAAACCCAAAGATCAAATTGTATCACCTGCTCGATAGACGCAAAACGAGCTCTTTCGAAATCGAACGACGCACCACGGCAACCCGACCAACGCCAACACCCCGGCCCAGCCGAACGCGCAGGCAATCTGGACGTCCCGGTAGCCCATGCCGTCGTCGAAAACCGTCAACGGATTCGGGGCCAACAACGTCTGGTACTGGAACGGCGAATAAACGACCTGATAGGTGGGGGACGCAACGACATAATCGCCGGCCGCTCGATACAAGGCCGGATCGATCAAGTATCCGAGAAAATAGGTTCCGAACACCGTTCCGACGAGCAACACGGGAGGGATCGTCCACGCCCAATCACGGGGTATCCAGCGTTTCAGAAAAAGTCGGTGTAGAAGAAACGCGGTTGCCGAGTAATCGAACACGAACACGGTCAATACGGCAACGAAAAAAACATCTCCCGGCAAATCATAGGGAAACGAACTCCAAGACGACGGAAGGAAGTTTTCGGCGATCCCTGTCGACGTGAAGGCGAGAAACGCCGTTGCGAGGAACGTCCAACAGAAGCCGTTGACCGAACCGCTGGAAAGCGGGAATGTCAGCACCCGAAGCGAAAGCGATTTCGGTTGCTCCTGCCGGGTTCGCCAAGAATATTCGTCCCGTTCGCAGATGGCAATCAAATTCATGAGGATCATCACGGCGAGTCCACCGACGCTGCACAGCATGACCAGCGGCACCGAGATGTGCCCGCCCAAGTGATCGTGATAAACGTGTTCCGCCATGACGATCGGAACGAAAAGAATTCCCCAGAGCGTTAGAAAGAGCCGGGTCGAAAACATGCGGTTCGACGACGACGGAGAATATTGAGCAATCGCCAAAAGAGTGGAGATACTCGGCATGAAAACGAAAGCCACGGTGATGAGAATGGAAACCGAGTAAAAAAATTTCCCCGCATCCCTGAGTCTCCACCACGACTGCGCCCCTTCGAGACAGGTCAACAAACCGAGGGGACCGCCGACCACAAGGAAGAGGAGAATCGCCAGGCCGCAACGAATCGGCGTCTTCGCCCCGCTGAAAAAGGCCAAACAAACGGTGTGCAGCGACTGGATCAAGAGGAACGAGCCGAGCGTTCCGAGGACGATTTCGAGCAGGTCGACGCCGCGCAGCAGATAAACCATCGCCAGGAACGGCAACGCCATGCTGTAGAACAACGCCGAAACGACGAGTCCGCCGAGGAGTTTTCCCATGACGATTTGTCGCGGCGTGAGCAGCGTCAGGAACATCGGATCAGGTTCCCCATTTTCCGAACAGGTACGAATGGCCGACGAAAGGAGCACGGCGACAAGAGTACCGACCGACATGACGGCGAAGACCCGCCAAAACAGGGCACGGCCTTGTTCCGCTTCGGGAATCGCGTGGATTTCGGCGAGAAACACGTCACAGACGGCATAGATCATGCCGAAGAGGAATATTCCGATCATCATGACGACGATCCGGCTGTGGACCATTTGCCGACAGTCGCGGAGCAGCACCGGATTGACGTGAACATTGAACATAACGAGTACGATAACGGGTTTCACGGCGAACGTCAAGAAGCTCCCCATTGGCCGGTACTCTGCGCCGGGAGTTCATTCCACTGCCGCACGTTTTTCCGCACTTGTCACATCGACGTGACGATCAAGAGGGGGAGCGGCAGGAGTTTGAGCCGAGTCCGGGCGACTCCGGCGTAACGACGTGCCGAGGTTTGCTTACGGCCAATGTCCCGGTACGTCCGAGAGATCGGATTCCTCTTGACGGCGGCGGCGGATTTCAGTAGGGTTCCGTCAAGATGGCCAGACCCCATGAAGATGACAATGAAGCCGCTCCCGTCGAGAAAAAACGACGCCGCCCTCGTCCGAAGCCGGAAAACGAGGACGATGAAGGTCCCGGCCGACGTCAAGCAGCGCCGCCGCAGGAGGAAGGATCCGAGGAACCCGGCATTTCCACGGGAAATATTCTGCTCGACATCGTTCTCGATTTTCGGGACGATTGCATCGATTGGGCCAGGGAAAACACGCTCAAGGCGATGATCGTCGCCGGTGTTTTTACGTTATGCGTCGTTCTTTTTATCGGATTGACGGTCAGCTATATCGTCGGAGTGATGAACCGCCCCACCCTGCCGTTGGCGTTGGCGGCCTATGATTACGGTTCCTTTGTCGAGGCGAAAATCTACGCCGAAGGGGTCCTGAAATACACCCCGGAAACCGAATTCGTGAAAAGAGCCGGCGCCATGTTCGTTCTTGGAGCCGCGAACTGTACCATGGCCGATCATGATTGGACGACGGATCGGCAACCATATTACCTGACCGCCGCAAACTACCTCAAGGAGTCCGAAAAATACGGCTTCATTCCCGAAAGAAAAGGCGAAGGGTATTATTTGCTTGGCAAAAGCCTGTACATGAGCGGGGAGCTGGAGCAATGCCGCGAGCCGTTGCTCCACGCTTTGGAGATGCCCTCCGAGAACTCCAAGGCAATTCGCTGGATTCTCGCCAACTCCTATTTTCTCGACAACACGCCCAATTACGCCGAAGCGTTGCGGCTGATCCGCGAATTCCGGAAAGAACCGACCGTTACGGAAATCGAAGGATATGAAGCCGATCTCCTCGAATCGATGATCCTGCTCCAGCTCGGAGATATCGCCGCCGCCGAACAAAAATTCGCCAGGGTTCCGACGTTCGAACAATTCCGAACGATGCGTGAATTCGTGAGTGGACAAATCGCCTTTTTCCGCGCCAGGGAATTTCGGGAAAGCTCCCTTGAAATCGAACATAGTCGCCAGCCGATATCCGCCAAGGCCGCCGAGGAGTTGCTGAAATCGCGTCAAGATCAAGCACCGACTTCCCCCTCCGCAACGCCGACGGAGTCGCCGGTTCCTCCATCGCCGTCGGACTCCCCGCCCTCTACTCCCACGATCCCGTCAACGGACAACGACGACTTGGAGCGTCTACTTCCATCCAACCCGTCGTCCGCCGGAGTCAGCGCGGTTTGGGATGGATCGGCGTCGGTAATCCAACGGGTCGCGTTGCTCCGAAAACGGACGGAAAGCGTTCCGTCCAATACGAACACGCCGATTGCGGAAGAGGTCGAAAAGTCGGAATCGTCGCCGTCGAAACCGCTCGGCAAGGGGGATTTTATCGTGCTCCCGCCGCCGAAACCGGAGACGACCAAAACACAACAGGAACAGGCCGACGAGAAAAAAAGCGAGGCGACTTCCGAAGCGGCGGATCCGCGATTCCGGTTGGCGAAAAGCGATCGGGAACGAGCGGAAATCAAGTACAAAGAAGCAATCGCCCATTTCAAAACGGTCGTGGACGATCCCAAGTTTTTTCCTCGTTGGCGGCGTCAGGCGGAACTGCTGACGGGAATCAGTTACGACGAAATGGGAGATGAATCCAAAGCGCAGGAGGCGTTTGCGACGTTGTATGAGCTATCGCCGTCAACGACCGAAGCGATTGCGGCGGAGTTTTTCTGGGCGGAAATCGAACGACGGCTCGGGCGTTCGGAAACCGCTGCGGCGGGGTATGTTCGGGCTTTCGACGAGTTGCGGAAAATACCGAACTACGCCAATCCATGGCTGCCGAAAAGCGTGATCCTGGAACGGAGCAGCGAAGCGTTCCGTCAGCGACTGCAAATGAAAGAGTACAAGGAAGCACTCTCGCTCCTCAAAATGCTCAACGGCGTCATGCCGGAAAAGGAAATCGTTCGCAGCGCCGCCGAAGTGTATGAACAGTGGGCCGAGGAGCTCAAACGCCAGGCGGATGCGTCGTTCCTCGAACAACGAACGACGCTCGGGAACGAAGCGAAGCTGAAATACCGACTTGCCGCGGAAGCCTACGGGCGCTTGGCGGCCTTGAGCATCGATACCCGGGAATACGACCGGCTCCTCTGGCAGAGCGCCGAGGATTATCGTCTCGGAAAAGATTATCGCTACGGAATACCGGCGTACAAGGCTTACATGAAGGTCAACACGTCGGACCGGCAACCCGAAGCGCTCGTTTATGTCGGCGAAATGTACATTCATCTCGACGGACTCGACGAGGCGATCGAATTCCTGAATCGCTGCATCCACGAATATCCGAACCATGTCCTGACGCCGCGGGCGCGGCTCGACATCAGCCGGGCGTATGCGGAAAAGGGGGAGTGGGACAAGGCAAAGAAGATGCTCGAACAAAACCTGATCGACGAATACTCGCCTCAAGCGGCGATCTATCGGGATTCGATTTATGCGCTCGGAAAGCTGTTGTACGAAAGCGGCGAACCGCTTGCATCGATCACCTATTTTGAAGACGCGATCAAGAACCATCCGAACGCCGTCCAGGCCGCGGACGCTCATTATTGTTTGGCGCAGGCGTTTTTGAAACGGAGCGACGAACGGACGAAAGCGTTGCGCGACGTTCCGCTGGAAGCGACCAAGCGGAAGATCGAAACGGATTCGTTGGCGGACCAGGCGCTGGCGCTCGACCACCTGCTCAAAACGGAGGAAATGCTCGTCAAGCGGCAAGACGATGTCGGACTCTCCGAAGCGGAACGGCTCATGCTGCGCAACACGATTTTTTGCACGGGAATGATCCAGATGAACCTGAAGCGGTACGAACAGGCGATCCTGACCTACGACCTGGCCGCGACACGATATATGGACCGTCCGGAATCGCTCGATGCAATGCTCCAAATCGCGATTGCCTACCGGATGCTCGGACGGTCCGCGGAGGCGATTCCCGTCCTGAATCGGGCAACGACACAGCTCGAAATGCTCGAAAACGCCGGGCTCGTTTCCGAGGCGGCCAAATGGAAAGATCAAATTCAAACGCAAAAAAGCCTCGCGGTCCTGAAAGATTGACGGCGACGCTCCAACCGATTCGAAACCATGGCGACTTTTTCCGAATTGATCCGACTGCGAGAAGGGATCCTGATGCGACTCGTTCCGATTTCCGAGCGGCAGCGGGAGATCGTGGAATCGGGAGACGTTTCGCTCCTCATGGAACTTCTCGGACGAAAATTCAAGGTGTTCGAAGAGTTCGAAAGAACCGAACAACAGCTCGCTCCTTTCAAGGATATCCCGCCGGAAGAGCGGATTTGGGATTCCGAGGAGGAACGCCTTCGAACGGCGAAGTCGATCGAGCATTCCAAGGAATTGATCGCGGAAATCCTCCGAAACGACGAACGGAGCACGGGACTCATGGCACAACAGAAGGACGAACTCGCGGAGCAAATCCGTCGCATGGACCAGGGAAACCGGATGCAGGTGGGTTACGCCAAACAGAGCCCTTCCGGCAACGTCCGGAGATTCAACACGGAAACATAATGAGTGGTATTGGGTGTTTGGTGTCGGGTTTTGGCAAGCGCAAGCGAATTTTCACCCAACCCCAACACCAACACCTAAAACCCAACCCCCAACACCCATGATCAGACCGACACAACAATTTCGGGCATTATTTGGCGCAACCACGGTTCCGGTGTTGGAACAGGTCGTCAACTTCGACGAAGCGCGTCAGGCGCTGTTGGCCGGAAACATCGCGAACTTCGACACGCCGACGTACCAGGCGCGGGATCTCGACGTCGGCAATTTCAAGAAGAAGCTGGCAAACGCGATTGAACGCAACAATCGCCCCCCGGGACCGTTCGGCCCCGAATATCCCCTCCGCAAAGGAAGCGCCTCCGCGATCGGCGAAGTCTGGCCCGAGGATCACCAAATTCTCTACCACGACAAGAACAATGTCGGCATGGAGTTTCAGGTTACGGAAATGGCCAAAAACAACATGGAGTTCAACACGGCCCTGAGCATCATGAAACACCAGATGACGCTCCTCCAAACCGCGATCAGCGAACGGGTGTGACCAAGGAGCCGGGGATGACCCCAGCGCGGCTGGGCCGTCAACCGAGCTTCCGCTCATCGTGTAAATCCACAGGATGGTCGTTCCGCTCCCGCTCCTGCCGACGCCGATCGTGAAAAAATTCACGATCCCAGACATTAGTAACGCAGCGCAATCTCCGGATAATCCCACTTGACGGTTGGCATTGTCGCCGTATAATGTTCACTGCGCAAGGCAACAAAATCTTCCTTCCTCTTCTCTTTTGTCGGGAACACAGCTCCCGGCTCGTGAAAACCATGTCGACTCCCCCGCTCCCGGTCTCCCATGATGAAATGCTCCAACGCGGCTGGGACGAAGTCGATATCGTCTTCGTGACCGGCGATGCTTATGTCGACCATCCGAGTTTCGCGACCGCCCTGCTTGCCCGGGTTCTCGAAGCGGAAGGACTCCGTGTCGGAATCCTTGCCCAACCCGATTGGCATTCCTCCGAACCGTGGAAAACCTTCGGTAAACCGAAACTCGGTTTCTGCATCTCGGCCGGGAACATGGACTCGATGATCAACCATTACACGGCGAATCGGAAGGTCCGCAACGAAGACGCTTACAGTCCGAACGGCCAAATCGGTCTGCGGCCGGATCGGGCAACCTTGGCGTATTCGCAGCGGGCGCGGGAAGCATACCCCGGTTGCGTCGTAATCGCCGGCGGTGTCGAAGCGTCGCTGCGACGGATTTCCCATTACGATTATTGGAGCGACAAGGTCAAACGTTCCATCGTGCTCGACGCGAAAGCGGATCTCCTCGTCTATGGCATGGGAGAGGCCCCGTTGCTGGAAATCGTCCGGCGGCTGAAAAACGGTGAACGGGTCGACCAAATCCGCGACGTCCGGGGAACGGCTTATCGTCTCAAAAAATCGGAAGATCTCCCCGAAGAGTCCGAAACGCTCATTCACCTGCCGTCCCATGAAGACGTTGAAGAGGACAAGGCGAAATTCTCCCGGATGACGCGTATCGTGTACGAAAACCTGAATCCGTACAGCGCGGCAACGCTCCTCCAGCAGCACGCCGAGGAAGCGGTCGTCGTGAATCCGCCGTCGATGCCGCTCTCGACGGAAGAACTTGATCGCATTTACGCCTTGCCGTTCACGCGGAAACCGCATTCGAGTTACGGTAATGCGCAAATCCCGGCGTTCAAGGTGATCGAGAATTCCGTGCAAATACACCGCGGTTGTTATGGCGGCTGCTCGTTCTGTTCGCTCGCCGCCCATCAAGGAAAGTTCATCCAAAGCCGCAGCCGGGAATCGATCTGTGCGGAACTCTCCCATTTAGCCGGTACTCCGGGCTTCAAGGGAACAATCTCCGACCTCGGCGCCCCCACCGCCAACATGTACAAAACGGGCTGCACCAACGAAGAAGCCCGGAACGTGTGCAAGCGAACTTCGTGTCTTGTTCCGGAACCGTGCGTCAACCTGAACGCCGACCACAGCGAATTGATCGGCCTGATGAAAGCGGTTCGCGAAATTCCGGGAATCGAAAAGGCGTTCATCGCCTCGGGAGTCCGTACCGACTTGGCGCTCCTCGACGAACGGTATGTCAAGGAACTCGTCGAACATCACATCGGCGGGCATCTCAAGACGGCGCCGGAACACACGGACCCGTCCGTCTTGAAATTGATGAACAAGCCGACGCTCGAAAATTACGAGGAGTTCTGCCGTTTGTTCGAACGGATCAGCGACGACGCCGGAAAGGAACAATATCTCGTACCGTATTTGATCGCGGGCTTTCCCGGAACGACGCTCAAGATGGCGATCGAAACAGCTGTCACGTTAAAAAGGCTCGGGATCCATTCGGAGCAGGTGCAAGAATTCATTCCGGGGCCGTTCGAGTTGGCGACCTGTATGTATTACACCGGGATGAATCCATTGGACGGACACCCGGTGTACGTCCCGCGGCGGCTGCGGGAACGGCGTCTCCAGAAGGCGCTGCTGATGTACGGCGATCCGTCGAATTATCATGACATTAAATCGGCCTTGATCGAAGCGGGCCGCGAGGATTTGATCGGCAACGGTCCCGATTGCCTGATTCCGCCTTATCCGCCGAAATCCGAAGCGATGAAACAAACGTCGCGGATCAAACGCCTGAAAAAGCAAAACGAAAAAGCAAAGCAGCAGAAAACGGACCGCCGCGAAAATTTCGAACAGGAACGCCGCGACAGCAAAGGCAATCGCTCTTTGAGTCGCCGAACGGAGTTCGGGGCGTCGGAGGATCGTCAATTTTCAGAACGCCGTCCGTTCCGTGACCGTCCGCCGCGTGACGAAAATCGAGGCGAACGCCGTCCGTTCGGAGATCGTCCGCCTCGTGGAGACCGCCCGTTCCGCGACCGCCCGCCGCGTGACGAAAATCGAGGTGAACGCCGTCCGTTCGGTGATCGTCCGCCGCGTGGAGACCGCCCGTTCCGCGACCGTCCGCCGCGTGACGAAAATCGGGGTGAACGCCGTCCGTTCGGAGATCGTCCGCCTCGTGGAGACCGCCCGCCTCGTGACGAAAATCGAGGCGAACGCC
>JAVBPI010000197.1:0-23816 GCA_031549705.1 Thermoguttaceae bacterium | reverse complement strand
AGCCTTGTGCCAGCGTTCCATGACGGCGTCCTCGTTCCTTGTTGGGAGATGCAAACGCCGTAAATTACCACAAATCGTCCCAACAAGGCAATGTCAATTTACCTGATTTCGCTATTTTGACGTTTCCGAACAAGTCTAATGATTGAGGCCGACCTTGCTCGCGAAACGGTCAACAGCCGGATCAACATCATCCGCCAGGCGTTCCGCTGGGGTGTCGAGAATGAGCTTGTACCGCCGGACGTTTCCCACGCGCTGGACGCGGTCGCCAAGCTGAAGAAAGGCCGCACCACCGCCAAGGACCACGCCCCGGTTCTTCCGGTTTCGGATGAAGCCGTTGATGCAACCCTGCCGCTGCTCCCGCCGGTCATTGCCGATATGGTTCGCGTCCAGCAGTATATCGGCGGGCGTCCGCAGGACGTGTGCAACATGCGGGCCGGGGACATCGACCGAAGCGGCGACGTCTGGGTTTACCGGCCCTTCAAGCACAAAACCAAGCACAAGGGGAAGGATCGGACGCTGGCCGTTGGTCCCAAGGCGCAGGAAATTCTCCTGCCGTACCTCGTCAGGAAGGCCGGGGATGAATTCATCTTTTCTCCGGCGGACTCGGTAAAGCAGTTCCGGGCGACCCAGCGGGAAAACCGGAAGTCGAAGGTCCAGCCGTCGCAGGCTGATCGCTCGAAACCAGGGCCGAAGCGGAAGCCGCGCGAGCAGTACGACCACTACTCCTACCGGCAGGCAATACACCGCGCTTGCGAGAAGGCCGGAATTCCGCTTTGGAGTCCGAACCAGTTGCGGCACAACGCCGGAACCGAGGCGACGGCCAATTTCAGCTTGGAGGCCGCGAAAGAATTTTTGGGCCACGCCAGTATCAAGACGACGGAGCAGTATTACGTCGCCCCGCTTCCTAAACTCGCCGCCGAGGTCGCAAGGAAGATCGGATAAGCTGCCACAAGTAAAAAATCGACATCTCCTTCGGGCGGGGATGTCGGTTATTTTTCGGTCCTGCTATCCAAGGACAGCTTGCTATTTTCGAGAGGTGTCGTTCCTGTCCAGACGCGTTTTCTCGAAGACCAAGTGTCCTCTAAAAAATTCTTCAAATTTTCCAAAATTCGTTCCGCTTCATCGCCATTGTTATCGTATTCCATTTGTACCATCACGCTAACTACAGCATCTGTCACAGTTTTCGCGTCCACTTCGAGCGGTCATTCGGAACAGGGGCGTCCCGATTCCGCATTCCTATTTTCGAAAAATCCGTGGTCGCAGTTGACTTTTTTTAACGGCTGCATACTATATATTGTCGCGTTGGATTGCGCGGTGACATACCAGACGGGGGTTCACTTCGTCGGTTATTAAAAGGACGACGATATAACGAGCGAAAGTTCGGGCGTCGATCTTATCATGGGAAGCTAGGCAGTATGGACTGTCGATGCTTCTTTCTTTTTGGATTGCGTCCTTCAGGGGATGCGGACCGTCTGACTTGTTTGTGCGGCAATTATGCCGGGCAAATTTCTGCTACTTTCAATGTTCCAAATATGAGCAAAACAACGATGAACGAAGCCACGACACAACCGAAAGCCCGGGATGAAGCCCAGTCGTTTCATTCCCCTTCTTACGCGGGTCAAGGCAATACATCGAGACGCCGTGCGAAAAAAACCGCCAGTATGGTGGAAGAACCGTTGGAATCCGCAAAGGCTGTGGTTTACCGTGAAGGCGAATACAATCCCGAAAATGGGAAATACGTCCTTATCCCGAAGCGCACGCGCCCCATCGCCCTGTGTTTTCTTGGTGCGAACTTTCAATATGACGGGATGAGAATCCTGCTGTATTACGGCAACGTGTATCTCCGTTGGGCGAACAACGCCTACCTTGAAATCGACGAGACGGAGCTGAAGGCCATGATCCTGCGATTTCTGACCGAATCGGCTTGCATCGCGAGCGAAACGAAAGAGGGCGGTGTCCAATACGTGGATTTTCCCGCCAATGAAGGGCTTGTCAAGGCTGTTCTCGCCGCCGTGAAGGGGCTGGTTCGAATCTCCAAGGACATTCGGTCGAACTCTTGGATCGGCGAGAAGAAGGCTCCGTGCGATCCAAAGAACCTCATCTTCGGTCCGACGAGGATTTACAACTGGCGGTCCGGTAAATTTCTCGAACCCGATCCGCGCTGGTTCAACCTTTCGACATTGAGCGTCGATGTCGATCCCGATGCGCCCAAGCCGTGTCGGTTTCTCCGATTCCTCACGGAGCTTTTCGGTGACGATGAGGAGGCAAGACGCTTGCTCCTCGAATATTGCGGATTGCTCCTGACCGGCAATACGTCGTTTCAGAAACTGCTCTTCATTCGCGGTCCCAAGCGGGGCGGCAAAGGGACGATTGTACGCCTGCTCCTCTCGCTTTTGGGTGAGAAAAACGTGGCCTCGCCGCAAACATCGACACTGGGGGGGCGGTTCGGACTTCAAAATCTCGTCGGCAAGTCGCTGGCTGTCATTCCTGACGCCCGATTTGATGGTCGCACTGCCAAGAAAGTGATCGAGATCATCTTGAGCATTACCGGCGAAGATGCGTTGGACATCGACCACAAGAACCGCGACTTGGTGTCGATGCGGCTCGGCGCCCGGCTCATGATCCTTTCGAACGAAGCGCTCGGTCTTCCGGACGCTTCGGGAGCGGTTGTGAGCCGATTCCTGGTTCTTCACCTGAAGCAAAGCTTTTACGGCAGGGAAGATCTCTCGCTGATAAAAACGTTGCAACGTGAGCTGTCCGGAATCCTAAATCTTTTCATACAGGGACTCTGCGCCCTAATGGCGCGCGGACATTTCGTGCAACCGGAAAGCGGAATGGAGACGATCAATGAAATGTACGATCTCGGCAATCCCGTCCAATCGTTCGTTGAGGAACATTGCCGGATCGGACTGGGGCTGCGATGTTCGACATCGACGCTTTTCAGCGTTTACAACGAGTGGAGTCTCAAAAACAAGATTCCATCGATAAGCAGCCAGGTATTTGGGAAAAATCTGCGCGGCGCTTATTCGGGTATTGAGCGCCGCGAAGCCGGGCGAGGTGCGGACGGAGCGAGGCAGTATTTTTATGACGGCATCGGGATCGTGTCGCCGTTCAGCACCGCCGCCCCTCCGTCGCCCATTGAGATGGCAGAGGAAGGAAATGGCGTAACTGACGAATAAACTGTTGGTTATGACAATTTACCCATGCGACCCATGCGATGATTTCAAAAGTTGATGGGCATTTTGCCGCAGTGGTCGGCAATTTGTGAAAAGACTTTTGATTTTATTGCATGGGTCACATGGGCAGATCGCATGAAAGCGTAGCCGCCGAACCGAACTCCGACGGCTGCTCTCGCTTACTCTTTTTTCACTATCTTGAATACTCGCCGAATTTTGTCTACGATACGTTGGGAGAGGACGAGTCGCGTCACGATACATCAATTCTTGTTGGGGGACGGCGTGGAATATTATTTGCTCTATTACGATTTGGAACGTAACGAAAGGACTGGCGATGAATCTCCCGATCTGATCTATGCCGTTTGCCTCGGTGACATCTCCGATGAAACCGCAGAGTTTTTTGCTTGTGAATACGTAACAACCCTTGGCAATCAAACGGGTATCATACGCGAGTATGCTCCTTCTGTCGAGGCGGGTAACGAACCGCTTTATGTGATACGGCCCAGCCTGTCCTTTGATGAAAGCATGAAGTTCCTCTGCGCGAGGGCGGCAGCACGTTTTGATATGGACAGCAGGAGTAATCCACTTGGCGACTCAGTTGCCTTCATGCAAAAAATCGCCCAAACCGCGAAGGAATATAAGGACAGATTCCCACTTCCATCGCCGAATGAAGTCTGTCCCGATAAAGCTGTCGCGAACCTGGAGGAAGAGACTGCCGAAGGGATGAACGACGAGCATTCTCCTGCCATTTCAATATCTACGCCTCCGGGACCACCTGCCAACGACGAGAGAAGGGACACGGTGCAAGGCCATGACGGAATCGTGAAACCCCAACGGAAGAAAGCACGAACGTCGTTGGAGGATCTCGCCAAAACCCTTTCCTTTCCAAGAGACGAATGCGAAAGCGACGACTGGGTTCTAGCCGAGAATGTCGAGGGCGCTAAAACGTCGACGCTTCGTACCCGGCGGAGCGACGGAGAAAAAATCAGAGCGGCTGACAAGAGTATTCCTTGCGACGAGAGTGTTCTCGGCAGAGACCCGCAAGGTCGTGTCTGGTGGAAGCCGGAGGAAAGCAGCCAAAAGGTGTTTTACTATCGAAAAACCTTGTCTCAACCCGTTACTTGTCCAGCCAAAAAATCATCCAAAACGACGCGGAATAAATAATTCTGGAAAATCTTTCATCTTTCCTAATCCTCTTACAGCCATTGCTTTTGCAGTGGCTTTTTTTATTTCTTGCCCGTTACTTACCCGTTACAAGGTAACGGGTAACGATCCGCTGTCCTCCTTTTTTTATGGCAAAATACAGCCCATCGTTATCAATCACTGTCCCGAAAGCATGAACTTTTTCAGGAGCAAAACAATGAGAGCCACCAGTTACAGTGCCATCCGGGAATTCCCGGAACTTGCAAGCGAGGAACTTGTGCCGCTATCGAGGCTGGGCGAACACTTTCCAGTGCCGATTTCCCGACCGAGCATCGAGCGGCTTTGGAGGAAGGGCCGGTTGGGGGTTCGTCTCGAAACAATCTTCCTAAATGGAAAACGTTATTCCTCCGTCCAGGCCATCGCCCGGTTCGTCGAGCAGACGCAACGCACCGGCGACGAAGCACCCGCCGCGCCGACCCCGAGCATGTCGAAACGCGATCTCGACGCCGCGCGACAAAAATTCAACATGCCACCAGCCGGGAAGAATGGTTTCGCTGTTGAGAACAATTAACCGTTAAGGCGAAAAATTATGACACATCGACGAACAGTTCGTCGAGGCCATCACGCAAATTTATACGACGGAGATCAATCATGACGATTAAAAAAGTTTCGAAGCATCAGGACAATTTGTCCAAGCAAGTTACCCCGTCCATCTCGGGCAAATCACTTACCATTAACGAAAAGGAAAGTAGGATGCAGAAGAAAAACAAAATATCCGCACGAAAAACTAATCGGAACGCCGAAAGTGTCAACGACGATGCCCTGGCCGTCACGAACACATCCGAATCCGCAACCCCCTCGCATTGGGAAACCGTATGCGCCGCGCAAAAGGCACTTGTCCCCCGAACGTCCTCCATTCAGACCATGATTCGGAAAGTCCTCAATGCTCATCTGATTGCCAAGAAAACATATGAGGAAGCTTGCCGGGAGAGAGAAGATGCTGAAAAAGCCTTTAATGATGTCCGGACTGCTTGTCGGGGGGCATGGACCGAAGATGCTTATGCCGCCGCAGCAAAGGCCGCCGCCAACAACTCAAGGGCAAACGCCGAATGTCGTAGGGTTGCCAATGTTTATTTCGCCATCAAATCCGTGTACGACGTTATCATGCGCGTCGGCCATAAAGCTGTCAGCGCTACCGCCAAGAAAACGAAGTAGGCTGTGGATCAAACGTCAACTCCATCATTGCCGACCGAGGATTATGGCACGATAACCTGACAACTAAATCATATCGCAGCATGAGAAGCGCCGGGGAACGGTCTGATACACCGTCCCCGGCCAACAAAACGCCCGTAATCATTAAGGAGTCTTGTTCATGACAGACATTATATCAACAAAAGAGGACTTGCGGAAGAGATTCGAAGAATTACAAGAAAACGGATTTTACCCTTGGGGAAGTGGGAGCAATCCCAAAGAACCCAAAGCGCCGTATGGAAGAGAATGGCAGAAACACGGTCATGCGAAACCGACTTTGGACGAGATCGACGACCTTTTTCACCACGACATCTTACATATCGGGATGATTTTGCCTAGTCGCGAAACGTCCGCTGGCGGCGTAAAAATCAATGTCCTCGACTGCGAATGCGAGCAAGTCGCAAACGAGGTTCGGGGCCTGCTTCAGAAGCATTGCCCTTCGGCTCTGGACAAAATCGCGATCCATGAAAACGAGATTAGCGGAGGTGTACATTATTATCTCCAGCTTCCACTTGAAGATTCGCTACCGAAGTTGGTACTCAAGGATGCGAGAATAAAACTGAAAAAGCACGAAGGTAAGGGGGATTCAAAAACCTCGCCTACGGTATTCGAAACGCTTGGGGCCGAATGCGCGAAGTATTGCATCACCCACGGTCCCGGTCGGCGGCAGATTTCTGAGCGGTCGCTCATCCGGATCGAAACGCTGACTCCCGAAGATGTCGCGAGTGTCAAAACAGCTCTGGATGAATTGAGAACGTTGCATCCTACCCCGCAATCAGGAGAGCGAGTTGCAAGACCGGCGCCTTCGTTCAAAAGAAGGGTAAGCTCGAATTCGTCTATCGACCGATTCAATGCCGAAGCGGTCGTAGGTGAAATGCTCGAAGAGGCGGGTTGGCGATTCGATTCGGAAACCGACGAGCACTGGAACTTTACCCGCCCCAGCAAGGAAAGCGGTGTGTCCGCTTCCGTTCGCAAGGACAATCAGATTCTGCACGTTTTTACATCGTCGACGGACTTCGAGGAGGGTACGTCGTATTCGCCGTTCCAAGTGTATGCCCTGCTGAAACATGGAATCGAAAAAGGTGGCGATTATTCGCAGGCACTTCGGTCGCTGTCGAAGCAAAACCTTGGCGACGAAGGAAATCAGGACGAAAAGCCTCGGCTGGTTCTGCCGGGCAAGGGATCGGGGATCGAGGAATGCGCGGAGATACTGTTTCCACCGTTCGGCGAGGCGGAAGAGCTGTTCTACCGTGACGGCGGGGTGTGCGAAATCGAACCGTGTGATGATGGTTATCGAATATCGTCTCTCGTACCGGCGAGGTTGACGGCACTGATGGAACGTCGATTTCAGCCGGTTTCGAAAGAATCGCTAAAGGATGGAACGGAGTATTGCAAACCCGCTTGCTGCGGAAAAACAACTGCCGAACAGTTGCTCAGCACGGATGCGGCAAGGAATCTGCCGAAGATAACGGGGTTGTCCAGCATGCCCATTTTGGCGTCGGACGGTCGTGTTCTTCAAGCCGGGTATGATCCGACGACAGGACGGTTTGTTACAAATAATATGTCTGTGAGGATTCCGCCGCTCGATAAAGCGATCGAGAATGTCGATCTCGTTCTACAGGACTTTCTTTTTGCCTCACCGGGAGATCGTTCGAGGGGGATTGCCGCCCTTCTGACACCGGCAATGGTTTTGGGAGGTATCCTGACAAAACCTACGGTGCAGTTAGCGGAAGCGGAAGATTCCCAGTCCGGCAAGGGATATCTTGTCAAAACCGGCGCGGCGATCTACGGCGAACAGATTCAATATGTCGCGCAGCGTAACGGCGGCGTCGGCAGTTTCGATGAAAGTCTTTCCGCCTGCCTGTATGCCGGAAATCCTTTTATCTGCCTCGACAATTTTACCGGATATTTCCGTTCGGCGTTCCTGGAAATGGTATTGACGGCAGAAGGGAACATCCCTTGTCGGGTTCCTTATCGGGGTGAAGTCCAGGTCGATTCGCGGAAGTTTTGCTTCTTCCTGACGTCGAATGGAATCGATACGTCCAGGGACATGGCGAACCGAATGTCCATCATCCGGATTCGGAAGCAACCGCCGGACTATCAGTTCCGAAAATTCGGCAACGGCGACCTGCTGGATTTCATCAAGGCCAATCGACCTTTGATGCTCGGCAGCGTCTTTGCGATCGCGCAGGAATGGATCAAGCAGGGGAAGCCACGAACGGACGAGCGGCGCCACGACTTCCGCGAATGGACACAGAGTCTCGATTGGATCATCCAGAACATCATGGGCGAAGTGCCGCTCATGGATGGTTTGGTCGAGGCGAGGACACGGATTAGTACCCCGTCGATGGCATTCCTGCGTGAACTGGCCGTGCTTGTTTCGAATGACAACAAACTCGATCGGGGACTGACGGCGAGCAATCTCTACGAAATGTGCGAGATGCGAGGCTTGCCGATACCGGGCTTGAAATCGGAATCCGAAGATGCGGGGCGTATCCAAATCGGACGCCTGATGGCCCAGTGTTTCGCCGACGGCAAGGAAGTCGTGGTCGACGAATATCACGTCACCTTGAAAGAGGAAACGGTGATACGTTATGACGGAAGGGGCAATCGACCCAGGAAGTTGTACTCGTTCACAAAGGATGGTTCGGTGGCCGAGTAAGCCGTCCCCCCTCCATCCCCCCCTGATGACTATAAACTTTTTGCTGCGATTGTTGTCGTAAAAAGTTTTAATACATCAGAGGGGGATAGGGGGGAACAGGGGGGGATGCTCACCGCAATGCTTCTCTTGGCACCGGACGATCCAGGCACGACTCTTTGTGACGACAGGCTGGAAACAAATCGCATGCCCAACCCATCTTCAAGATCGGTTCCCGCTTCCATGTTGCCTGTATGAAACGATGCCAGTCGGCGCATTCGTCGGCTTTTTTTCGTTTCCGTCGATAATGTGTTATAATGGTTCTCGTGCCAAGTCGCCTTAGTTGCCAATACCGCACCGACACTTAAAAATATCCGGGGCACGCAAGCCGGCAAGTCCCGAGATATAATTCGATCTCCCAATTCTTAAAGTTGCACCAGACCAGGACGCAGCCGGCGCTGAAGGTCTGTCTTTTTTAGCAACTACGTCGGAAAAAATGCTGCCCCTGATGTGGCTCCAGCCACTCAGGGTCATGCGTTTACCACATCCGAGGCACTATCAGCCGGTCGCTCATGCCCAAACGTCCCTGCATCCATGCCCGCAGGAACCTCCTTACCTCTTTCTGCCTACGCACTTACGGCTAATGCACGATCCAATCGAGTGCTCGCTCCACCGCCGCGTACACCTGCTATCAAGGAACTGCGAACGAAAGCTGGGCGGTCGCCATTCCTGATGCGCTTTTCCGCCCTTTCGTCGAACTGATCATTCAAGTATTCGTAACGACAAAAACTCCCGACGAAGAAACTCTCGCGCGAGACAATTGCGCCACGATATTACATTGGTTATAAGCGTAAAAAAACGGCGATAATCCTGGTAAATGAACATGACGAAATAGGTTTAGGCCAGAAGCCTGACATTTCGTTGCCCCGACACTGGACTTTCGCGCTGTGCGATGTCCGATGCCGGGGCTTTTTCATTTCTTGACCAAGGAGATTGCGATGTCGCATATCGTCACCGTTCAAATCCAAGTCACCGACTTGGACGCCATCCGGTCGGCTTGCCGCCG
The DNA here is from genome assembly GCA_031549705.1 of Thermoguttaceae bacterium. Classification (GTDB taxonomy): domain Bacteria; phylum Planctomycetota; class Planctomycetia; order Pirellulales; family Thermoguttaceae; genus WRKP01. The sequence goes on along the minus strand of JAVBPI010000197.1, from coordinate 14,542 downwards.
ACTCCAGTTGAAGGAGCCCGTCCACGGTCGGGCCGTGTTGTTCGAAACCGAAGTCGAGGGAATTCTCGTTGCGCTCCCGGAATGGATTTACCCTGTCGTCTGCGTTCTCGACACCGGCGAACTGAAGTACGACAATTTTCAAAATGCCTGGGGGGATGAAAAGCATCTCCGTCGCTTCGTACAAATGTACGGGGTCGAAAAGGCCAGCATCGAAGCTCGTCGGAAAGGGTACAGTGTCGTCGAGCAGCCGCTCGGCGATGGCTCTGTCAAACTCACCGTCAACGTCGGAGGTGTCCTGTGAATCAGACCATCACGATTATCGTCGCACCGGATGGCAACACGAAAGTCGAAACCCACGGGTTCGACGGGCGATCCTGCGCGGACGCCTCGAAGTTCATCGAAACCGCTCTCGGTCAAAAGACCACGGAGCAGTTCAAATCGGAATACTTTACCGACATCAACCACCACGAACAAACGGAGGTCAATCAATGACCAGCTTGACTCAAATTTTGTACAACTACATCGCCGCCTGTTTTTCCGGGCTCTGGATCGAAACCTTCGAACCTGATGAAGCCGTCAAGGAAATCGACGCGATGTGCCGTGAGGAAAACTGGAAGCTCGCAACCTGGGACATCGAACAAGGCTTGCAGCACGACGGCGGTGTTCAGAAGATGGACCCGCTGACCGTGGTGCAAACGCTCGGTTCCTTGTCCAACGGCGAGACGCCGATCCTGCTCGTCCTGCGGAATTTTCATCGATTCCTTGGAAGCATCGACATCGTTCAGGCTCTCGAAAAGCAGATCGCCCAAGGTAAAATCCGTCGGGCGTTCGTCGTTGTCCTGGCGCCGGTCGTTCAAATCCCTGCGGAGTTGGAAAAGTTGTTTCAGGTCTTGGAGCATCCGCTGCCGGACAAGGAGCAACTGCGGCAGATCGCGACGGAGATCGCCGGAGAACTTCCCGATGAACCGAATACTCGGAGAGTGTTGGATGCCGCCGCCGGAATGACACGGCTCGAAGCGGAAGGTGCTTTCTCGCTATCGATGATCGAACAGGACATGCTTCTGCCGGAACCAATCTGGGCCTTGAAAGCGAACATGCTCCGGCAGTCATCAGCGCTCAGGCTCTACCGGGGCGAGATTCCTTGTCTCGGTGGCCTTGGCAATTTGACGACATTCTGTAATCGGGCCTTATCCGGCGGCAGAAACGGCGAAAAAGCCAAGGGCGTGATGCTGTTAGGAATTTCAGGCGGGGGAAAGAGCGCGTTCGCCAAGAGAATCGGTTATTCCGTCCACCGTCCGACTCTGGTTCTTGACATCGGTGCGCTCATGGGCAGTCTCGTTGGCCAGACAGAAATGGCGCTACGAAAAGCCCTCAAGCAGATCGACGCAATGGCGCCGTGCGTGGTGATGATCGACGAAATCGAAAAGGCGATCACGACCGGTGGCAACGACGGTGGTGTTTCCTCCCGCATCCTCGGCACCCTGCTTTCCTGGTTGAACGATAAAACCAGCGATTCCTTCGTGATCTGTACCGCGAATGACATAACGAAACTTCCTCCGGAATTTACCAGGGCCGAGCGATTCGACGGTATTTTCTTCGTCGACCTTCCGGACAAGACCGCTCGGGATCAGATTTGGGCGATCTACGAACACTTGTACGGCCTGGAAAAACCCAAACGTCCTGACGACACGGACTGGACCGGAGCGGAGATCAAGTCGTGTTGCCGCCTGTCAAAGCTGCTCGACGTGTCCTTGAAGGAAGCCGCTCAAAATGTCGTTCCTGTTGCGTATACTTCTGCGGAGTCGATTGAGTTGCTTCGATCTTGGGCTTCCGGTCGGTGTCTTGATGCTGCCAGACCGGGCGTTTACCAGTATCGGCAATCGAACCGTCGGAACATCCGCCGTAACGATCCGCCGCCCCCGGCGGTGGTTGCCTGATTGAACCAACGTACTGCTCGTTACCGTAGCGCCTCCTTCACCGGAGGCGTTTTTTGTTTCCACTCAACATTTCCCACATGGAGGAACCACATGTCCCATCGTGACTTTTACGACAACCTGGCCGACAAGACCGGCGACGACCGCGAAACCATCGAACGGCTCGGCTTCGAGTTGCATTTCCCGACCTTCGAACCCGACCGCAAGGAGATCAAACGTCAACGGCGACTTCGGCTCTGGCGACAAGCCCGGCGCGAACGGCGGCTCGCCGACCTCGCCTCGAAACTCTCGAAATCGTAACCGGCGTCTGCGCCGTCCGGCTAAACAATCAATTCAACCCCAACATGAGGATCGACTATGAGCACTCTGTTGTTTGAACCTCCGACGACCACGACGCGCTCGTTCGGAGAAGAATTGCAGGCGTCGATGGCGACGGTGCGGCTTCAGGTGAAATGGTTCGGAACGCGCCGTTCCGTGACCGCTTCCCAAAAGCACCGGGCCGCCGGCATGTTCGACGCGGAATCGAAATTCGTGTCGATGGGAAAAAAATTGCTCGATACGCAACACCCGGCCTGGAGAAAACTCGTTGCGGTCAGGGGCAATATCCTGAATACGTGGCGATCTTCGTCCTTGCCGTTCCCGGAACCGGGCATCCGGCTTATCAAACGACGCGACCTTGACGGTTTTACAACCACGATGAACGAACTTCGCGCCGATTTGTTGGAATCTGAGCGGGAGCTCGACAACCACTACGATGAAATCCGTGCGGCAGCGCGGGAACGGCTCGGGCGGCTGTACAACCCGGACGATTACCCGGCAAGTATGGTCGGACTCTTCGAAATCTCGGTCGATCATCCGAATGTTGAAGCGCCGGAATACCTTCGCATGTTGTCGCCGTCGCTCTACCGGCAGGAGGCCGACCGCGTTCGCAACCGGTTCGATGAAGCCGTCAAGCTCGCTGAAGAATCCTTCCTGGGTGAACTCTCGAAGCTGGTCGAACATCTGACGGAACGGCTCTCCGGCTCCGATGACGGCAAGCCGAAAATCTTCCGGGATACGGTCGTGACCAACCTCGTCGAGTTCTTCGAGCGCTTCCGGCGGCTCAACATCGGATCGTCCGACGAGTTGGATCGTATGGTCGCCGAGGTTCGTCGGATCGTGGGCAACACCACGGCCAATGACCTGAGGAACAGCGATTCGCTTCGGAAACAAGTTTCCACGGAACTGTCCCGCGTTCAGGCCAACCTCGACGGCATGATGATCGACCGCCCCCGCCGTAACTTGATTCGGAGAGGAGGAACAAATGGAGATCATCGTTAAACCGACTGGCGTGTTTATCGGCATTTACTCGGACACGTTCGACTACGGTTCGTTCGGCAGACCTCAAATCCGTCGGGCGTCCCATGTTGAACCGGACGACAAAGGCCGTTGGACCGCCGACCTTTCTCCCGTCGATGGTCCTATGTTGGGGCCGTTCGACAAGCGGAGCGAAGCAATCGACGCCGAACTCGAAATGTTGAACATCATGCTCAACGACATCCAGCTCGACGGCGACCAATTCGTTCCGTAAACATACTTCACTTTGTCGAACACGTCAACACCTCGGACGGCTTTCCGCTCATCATGATCGGGTTTTGAGTCTTGGGCTTGACGTGTTTGTTTATCACTTCCACTTTTTCAAAAGGAACATCCCATGAAAACTACCCTCAAACGCTCCGACCTGTTCCGGTTCGAGCGACTCGTTTCTCGGCTCGTCAAGTCGTCGGAGCTTCCCACGGCCATCTCGTTCGCCCCTTGCTCCGACGGCCTGCAATTTGCGGCCTTCACGGATGCCGCCGTGCTGACGCTCACCGTTCCGTCCAGCGCCGCTCCTGATCCGTTCACCTTGCCTTGGACGACGGTCAAGGAATTCGCGTCCAAGAAGAACGACAAGATCGACCTCGACGTGAGCGGCAATACCGTTGCGCTGTCCTGGAACGTCAACGGCGTGCCGCAGCACCGTTCGCTTCCGTCCTTGGGCTTGACCGACAAGCGATTGCCGCCGGTGCCGAACGATCAGATCACGCACTCGATCAAGACGTTCGACATGATGGTCGCCGCCGGGAAATGCGTCGATGCCGAAAACACCCGGTACTCGCTCGGTTCCATCTGCTTGCGCGGATCGAAGGCTAAGATCGTCTCGACCGACGGACGGCAGGCTCTCATTCAAGACGGCTTCAGCTTCCCTTGGGAGAAGGACGTGCTTTGTCCGGTATCGAAAATCTTCGGCTCGAAGGAACTGCGTGAACCCGGCGATACCGTCAAGATCGGTTTCGAGGATCATTGGGTGTTCTTCAACGTCGGCGACGTGAACATCTGGCTCAAGGAGATTGAGGGAAAATTTCCGATGCTCGATCAGTTCACGAAGAACATCGACCACTTCACTTGGCTCAATATCGATCCTTCCGATGCGTTGTTCGTTTCGGATCGGCTCGACAATCTGCCGGGGAAGACCGACCGCGAGTTGCCGGTGTACATCGACCTGAACGGCCATGTCGCCGTCCGGGGACACGATCAGACCCAGCAGACGGCGACGGAACTGCGGCTCACGAAGTCGCGGTACGACGGCTCGAACGTGATGATGCCGGTCAATCGTCGCTTCCTCAAAAATGCTCTCGACCTTGGGATCAACCGCATCGGCTTCGACCCGAAGGACCGAACGCCGCTGATCGGTTACGCCGACCGCCGGACCTTCATCATCATGCCGCTGGAAGGCGACGAACCGAAAGTCGAAGGCGACAAGATCACGGTGTTGGCGTCGAATACCAAGGCAGTGCTTCCGGAGAAATCTCCGAAAGCGATCCGTATTGCGAAACCGACTCCGGCGACGAAAGTTTGCCGTAACGTCAAACCGCGAAGCAAGGCGACCACCAAGATCGTTCTGCTTGACGATGCGGTGAAGTTGCGGCAGAACCTTCGGGAGACGCTGACCGGCGTGAACGACCTGATCCGGTCGATCAAAGCCCAACGGCGCCAGGACAAACTCTTGCGGAGTACGGTCGCATCGCTCCGCAAGCTCCAGAACGTGTAGGCGATCATTTCATTCAAGGAGCCGGAGACTACGGAATACCTACGTCCCCGGCTCTTTGGTTTCGTTTCATCATCAACCTTCAACAATGGAGAATATTAACATGGGGATCAAACTCAATGTCGGCATCTCGAAGAAGATCGGCCTGCCGGACTACGGCTCGGCTGGCGGCTCGTGCAATCTCGAAATCGAACTTGACAACGCGGCGCTGGATCGGCCCGAAGAATTCCACCGTCGCGCCCGGGAGGCTTACGCAGCCTGCCGTTCCGCCGTCGAAGACGAGCTTGCCAATCACCGGAACCACGGAGCGGCGAAACCGGACACTCGCCCGACGATGCCGCCGAAGACCGAGTATCGCAACTCGTCGCCGCCGGAGCGTAACGACAATCGCTTCCTCGCTTCGCCGAAACAGATGGAGTTCATCGGTCGCTTGTCGAAAGGAATCAAGGGGCTCACGAACAAGAAGTTGAACGATTATTGCCAGGCGACGTTCGGAAAGCCCTCGACGCAGCTTTCGGCACAGGACGCTTCCCGGTTGATCGACGCCTTGAAGGACGCGAAGGAGAAAGGGGGCCTCACATGACGACGCTCTCTCTTCTCGATTTCCTTCGGGAAACATCACCGCCGGAACCGACACGGAGCGTCTGGGATTATGTCTCGGCGTCCCGACTGACGCTCTGGGGCAAGTGTCCGAAAGCGTTTCGGTTGCGCTATGTCGATGGCGTCGAGTCGGCTCCATCCGTTTCAATGTTCGTCGGAAAAGTCGTTCATGGAGCGTTGGAGCATGTTTACCGCTGTTTGGATGTGGGAACGCTCGCAACATCGGACGACATCCAGGCTTTCGTCGAGGCGGCTTGGATGCGGACGATGGAGATGGAGCCGTGCTTCTTCGAGGACATGGAATCGGAAACGAAAAGTCGCAATCAGGTTGCCGATCTGGTTCGGACTTATCTGTCCGAGATCAACATCGCCGCAGAAAAGCCGGTTGCCATCGAAAAACGTTTCGAGGTGCCGCTGATCGATCCCTCGACCGGCGAAGACCTTGGCCTCCCGCTTGTCGGGATCGTCGATTTGGTTCTCGAAGACACGGACGGACCTATCGTCGTGGATTTCAAAACCGCCGCGTCCGCATCATCCAACTGCGAATTGCAGCACGAACTCCAACTCACGGCCTACGCCTATCTGGTTCGGGAAGTGTTCCGGCGAGACGAGACCGCATTGGAAATCCGGCAACTCGTGAAAACGAAAACGCCGAAGATCGTCGTCCATCGGTTCCCGCCGCGAAGCGAAGAGCACTTCAGCCGGTTCTTCGGAATCGTGCGGGAATACCTCGACGCGCTCGATCGGGGCGTGTTCAATTATCGTCCCGGTTTCGGTTGCATGCTGTGCGACCAGGCCGGAATTTGCGTTTCGCAAACCCTTAACGGAAGGAGGTGTCGTGAATAACTGTGGAGGCTTTGAAATCGCCGGGCTTCTGCTGATTTATGTCATTGGCGTGAATCTGGGCTTGTGTCCCTGGACGGGATTGATCGTGTGCATTATCGCCGGGGTGTCGCTGTTCGCCAACGACGACCACTTCACCCTCTGATCGGAACGGCAAGCCCTACAATTCGATACATTTTGTTCGGGCTCCCTTCCCTTGGGGTTGGGAGCCCTCTTTTTTTAGCCGCCGGAAGGAACGACCTCGATTAGGGAACCGTTACATTGAGCGTCTTGTAATCGGGATGACTGATGAAAACATCTTCTCCCGGTTCAAACTGCCAGTTAAGTTCGAGCCAGCCATATTCCTTGGTCTGGCGCGCCGGTATATTAACGGTGTGAGTCGTCATCTGGCCCAGATTGGAGCTGACGCATTCAAGTTTTAACGGCAGGTCTTGGTCGCTTTGGTTTTCAATAATCATCACCTTGCCCATCCCAACAGAGGAGTCTCGACCAGATACTTTGATCGGCAAATCAGGCTTATGGAGCTCAAGCCCGAGATAAATGAAGCCCCCAACACACACGACAACCAACAGAAAAAGACCGAGCCCGGAGCATCCCATACAGCATCCCAGATTCCGCATCCGCTCGGGCCTTGCATCCAAATACTCGTAAATTTTGGTAAAAATGAAAATAGCAACAACAACCGCGATAATAGAATAAGTCCACATTGTAAATTCTCCGGCAAGTATGGTAATGTTGAAAGAGCCTTTCCTATAAGGATAAACGCGAGCCCGTGACTCGAAAAATTATTGCCCGACTTTTCCGTTACCCGGAAACGTCGGTGTCAGCGAAAAGTTGTTGGTCCAGGACCATCATGGCGGCCATGTCGGTGTAGAACTCCCGGCGCCAGTGGGGAATCTCCGACGCCGGAACACACTGGCCTGATTCAAGTGTAACGAAATCATCCCGGAGCGACTGGAGTTCATTCCGCTGGTCGTCCAAGCGGCAGAGGAAAGTGAAGCGCCGCATCAGTCCGGCGATTTTTTTAGCCCGTTGTTGCGGTGTGAGCCGGTTCGGGCGGCAAAGTCGGCGGACCATCCGGCGTAAAATCCGTTGGTCCGTGGCCGTCCGGGACTCCTGGGAAGCGATCAAGCGGTCGAGGGCGTCCAGGGCATGGGAAATATGAAGAACGACATCGTTCAGGGACGGCGTGTCGTGATGATCCGAAGGTTCGGTCATGGCGGTCGGCGGTGAGAGTAATGTTGCCGACTCAAGAAAAAGGCGGAGAGCCGGCCCGAATACGCACCGCTCACATACCCTCCGCTAGGGGGCCTGATTTCGATGGCATCGAACCGGCCCCCCATAGAATGCGCAAAAGATCAGCGCACACCGGTAGGACCGGAACGATACCACCCAAATCAGTTGCAGCCTTGCTGTCAACCTAAATATTTAGCGGATATTTTGTGAGAGGCGGTAGAAAGCCAGCCGTTGCCGACCGACCTTCAACGTCGGAAAACCTTCGATTTGAATCGAAGAATCTTCCAACGCATCGTGACATTAAGTCTAGCAGGCCGCGCCGGGAAAGTCAATCATGCGAAAGAATCTCGATACGAACGCTGATCTTTTCAGGTGTTTAACGGATCGTCGTCTACGCCGCTCGATACTCTCCACGAGGTCGAGCATCCGATGGCAAAAACGCCGACTTTCGAAATTCGCCCCGTACAGAAAATATCTTGCAGGACAGTCCCAAGGTCGACCCGGCCCTCGATCGCCTCGCAGACACGATCCTGAGAGGCGAAAAATCAAGAGCCCCGCCCAAATGGACACGGAAACGCGCCAGCGATCCTCCTTGGCTCTTATTTCAACCCCGGCACAATGAGCCTACATTACCGATATTTCATGTCGATAAACCTGTACAATCGCCCTAAAGCGCGGTAGAATGGGCGTTTTTGAAAGCCGATTCCCCGGAATTTATAGCCGATAACCGCCAAATCGCCCATGCCGACGCTTGATTGGATTGGAAAAAACGCCGTCATCGACCACCATCGCAAGGTCCCCTACCACCTGCTGCGCTGCGATGCCAAACTCTCCGCCGGGGACGCCGACGCCGGAAATTTGCTTGTCCAAGGCGATAACCTCCTCGCCCTCAAGGCCCTGCTCCCCTACTACGCCAGACAGGTCAAGTGCATCTACATCGACCCGCCCTACAACACCGGCAATGAAGGCTGGGTCTACAACGACAACGTCAACAGCCCAGAGATCAAAAAATGGCTCGCCCAAGTCGTCGGCAAGGAAGGCGAAGACCTCTCCCGCCACGACAAATGGCTCTGTATGATGTACCCACGCCTCGCGCTGCTCAAGGAGTTTTTGACGGAAGACGGGGTCATTTTCGTGAGTATTGATGATTACGAAGTCCGAAATCTTCGTGCTGTCATGGATGAGATTTTCGGTGTAAAAAACTTCCTGTGTTCATTTGTTTGGAACACTGAAGGCCATACAGACAACCAGTTTCACGTCAAGGTCAACCATGAATACATCGTCGCATATGCGTATAACGAGGCTATGGTTCGCCTTGGAAGTGTCGTTGATCCGAACACAAGACCCGAAAGCAATTTATGGAAGGGGTTCGCCGAAAATTCCATTACAAAAAACGGCCCCGGCAATCCGCCAAGTGAAATAGTATTACCGGTCGGTTTTCCTAGCCGCGCAGCAACAATTGATCTACCGAAATCGGAATTCACGCCGGAGGTGATTGAGACGCTAGAGCTGCGGCAATACACAAGCAATCAAATCAAAAGAATGTTTCCGGGTGTGGTGTTTCCTCTTCGATTCGATCCCATGAAGGTTGTCGATGGAAAACTGACTCAGCCATGCCGGGTATTTTCCGGATGGGCCAACGCGAGAAAGTTGAGAAACTTTATTGCTGGCGGGTGCGCACCGATTCCAGATGATGATGAAACTCTGCTGAAGTTTTTTTTGAGTGAAAATGGCGTGATATATTATCATCGGGAACGAGCCGAGGCAAGCAATATTCTATCCGTTTTGCGAAACATGGGGACCACGGAACAAATGAGATCCGAATTGGAAAGAATGGGAGTGTCTTTCCAGTACCCCAAGCCCCAGCAACTACTTCAGTATATTTTGCAAATCGGCACAACGAAGGAACCGTGTATCGTGATGGACTCCTTCGCGGGAAGCGGCACGACGGCTCACGCGGTGCTGGCACAAAACACGGAGGGCGGGAATCGAAAGTTCATCCTCGTCGAAATGAACGAGAGCATCTGCCAAAACGTAACGGCCAAACGGATCGGCAAGGCTATCAGCGGTTACGGTGAAGGAAGAAACGCCATACCCGGCCTTCGCAGTGGCTTCCGTTACTGTAGGTTGGGCGTCGGGCTGTTTGACGAACTGGGGAACATTGCGTCAGATGTACGCTTCGCCGACTTGGCTGCCCACGTTTATTTCACGGAAACCGGCGGACCGCTACCGAAAAAGAACGTCGGCAAAACGCCGTTGCTGGGCGAGCATCAGGGCCGGGCGGTGTATCTGCTTTACAACGGCATTCTCGGCGACAAGCGTCCAGACGGCGGCAACGTCTTGACGCACGAAGTTGCTGCCGACCTCCCGGCGCACAACGGTCCTCGCATTGTTTACGGCGAAGCCTGCCGCCTCGGTCAAAAATCGCTCGACTCCTACGGCATTGTCTTCAAGCAGATTCCCTACGAACTCAAGGTGGACTGATCATGCAACTGAAAAAATATCAGGTCGAAACGCTGAAAAAGCTGGGGCAGTATTGCGATTTGGTGCGGAGCAAAGTCGTCGCGGGGGACTCGCTTGCGGCCAGTCACGCCTATCAAGAAATTTGCGGAGAGCCGTATAATTCGACACCACAATTGCCGGACACGCCGTACATCTGCCTGCGTGTACCGACTGGCGGTGGCAAGACTCTCATAGCAGCCCATGCGGTTGGGACCATCGCCAAGCACCTCGGTCATCAAGACCGCCCACTCTGCCTCTGGGTGACCCCCTCGACCCCCATCTGCTGCCAGACTCTCCAAGGCTTGAAAGACCGCGACCATCCGTATCATGAAGCGTTGCGTCGGAGTCTCGGCAACGAAGCGATCGAAGTCATATCCATCGAGGACGCTCGCTCCATGAACCGTTCGATGTTGACCTCGACCGCCGTCGTTGTCGTCACGACCATCCAGAGCTATCGGATAGACGATACCGACGGACGCAAAATCTATGAGGACAACGGCTACCTGATGGATCATTTCAGCGGCATGCCGCCGTGGTTGCGCGAACAACTCGCCGAGCCGGACGACGGAATGGTCCGCCTCTCGCTGGCAAACGTGATGAAGATGCGAGGTCCGATCGTCATCATGGATGAATCGCATAATGCTCGAACGAGAATTTCCTTTGAAAGTCTCGCCCGATTCAGTCCGCTTGCCGTGCTAGAATTGACCGCGACGCCACTAAAGGTTCATGATGAAGCCAACGAAAAGTATGCCAGCAATGTTCTCCATCATGTGCCCGCGCTGCAACTGAAGAAAGAGGGGATGATCAAACTCCCCGTCGAAATGGAGTCACGCGGCGATTGGCTCGAAGTGCTGGCCCGGGCAGTCGAATTGCGTGATGATCTGGAGAGGCAGGCCGTCGAATTCCGCAAGAAATCAGGCCGATATATCCGTCCTATCGCGCTCATTCAAGCCCAGCCGAGAAACCAGAATAGAGAGACGCATACTATTGAAGCAGTGATGGCGGCAATGGTCGGCCAACTCAAAGTCCCCAAGGAGTACGTCAGGACTCACGACGAGATCGATGGCGAAGATTTTCGAAGCGAAAAATGTGATGTCCGCTATATCGTCACTGTTGAAAAACTCCGGGAAGGGTGGGATTGTCCTTTCGCCTACGTCCTCGGCTCGATCGGGAACGTCGCTACGGAAACCGCCGTCGAGCAATTATTGGGACGGGTCATGCGCATGCCCCATGCGATTCCGACCGGTATCTCGGAACTGGATCGGGCTTACGCTGTGGTCCAGAGTACGAATGTCGTCGAGACAGCGAAGAATCTCTGTGACTCGCTCGTCAAGTACTGTGGCTTCGATCTCCGTGCAGCCCAAGAGGCAGTGCAGGCCCATCGACAGGGCGACTCCCATGGTCGGTTGCCGTTGTTTTGGATTGAAGTAACAACTCCGATCACAAAGCGAAGCATTCCCGTGGAAATCCGCGAAAAAGTCGAATACGATCCGGATATGGGGGCGATCTGGCTCCGTACTCCGTTGACACCGCAGGAAACGTCATTGCTACGCAACGCACTGCCGGAAGCCGACCACCCCGCCGTCGATGAGTACCTGCATAATCAATACCCCGATGCCTCTGTAAAACCGAAAAAGGAAGCTAGGCCATTCCATATCCCCCGGCTTGTCGTCCGGGAAGGCAACTCCTGCATCCTGTTTGAACCGGCTGAGTTGAAGGAGTTTGACTGGAATCTGGACGCTTGCAATACAACCGTCAGTGAGAATGATTTCTCCACCGAGTTGAACTTGGGGAACCGCCTCGAATTGGGGCTAAACGATGCTGGCGTCGTGAGTATCAGCCCGCTTGAAAGGGTCTTGGTGCGGCAGTTGACATTCTGGTCGGAAGAGGAGCTTTGGGACAAGGGCAGGCTGGTCGCCTGGCTGGACCAGGACATTCATCGCGGTGGTTCGCTGGCGGGGTTGCCGAAAAGCAAGAGCGGCCCGTGGCTGCTCCGTTTAGTCGATTCACTGATGTCGCAACGAAAATGCGGTTTGGGAATTCTTGTGCGTAAGCGCTGGTCACTCGCTGCTGTTGCCAGAACGATGATTACCGACCACGGTCGCGAGCAAGTGCGGCTGGCGGCGAAGAGCCTGATCGACATGCGAAACCCGAATCGTCGCTTGGAAACGTCCATGGCCGCCGCAGCCGTCTTGGATTCGCAGCTTTATGATCCACCGCAAAAGTACACCGGCAACTTGACGTTCAAGCATGATGCGTTTGACGTAATCGGCGCCATGAACGATGAAGAGCTGCTTTGCGCCTCGCAGATCGACTCCCATCCTAATATCAAGCGTTGGGTGCGTAATCTGGAGGATGAAGGACGCGGCGGGTTCTTCCTTCCGCTTTCACCCCGCAAATTTTTCCCGGATTTCATTGCGGAGCTTAAGGACGGTCGCATCGCGATCATCGAATACAAAAATCCGATTTTGGACAAAGTGGAGCAGCATAAAAAGTCTGTCGGCGAACTCTGGGCCTCGCGATCCGATGGCCAGTGCGTCTTCGCATGGATTGTCGATAAAGATTGGGCGACACTGGAAAAAACGCTTATCGTGAAGTCGTAAGACGGCCTCTGCTCATTGTCGTGCAAAAATAGGAAAATACTACCGGATTGTACCGGGTAAAATACCGATTACCGAGAAAAGCCTATAAAACGCGATGTCAAAATACGGTAACTGATAACGCTTGACAACGGGTCCGAAGTGCGTTAGACTCTGGAAAACAAGGCTTTTGCCATATTTCGCACAGATATCCGAACGTCCTCGACAAGCTAGGGGTCACAGGTTCGAGTCCCGTATCGCCCACTCAAACAGAAACGCTGTAATCCTAACGGGTTACGGCGTTTTTTGTTGTCCATTTTCGAGGCGAAAAACGACCTTCGTCAGATTTTGGGTGGGAAAAATTCTGACGATGCCCTACAATTCGTTTTAAGACAACGCTCTTTTCGGCGGTCAAATGCATGTAAAACACAAAAAGATTCGTACTTTAATCTATAAGGGTCGCATTGTTTCTTGGAGGAAAAAAGAGGATGAGCGATTCCGTAATCGCTCTCTCGCGACAATCTTTACTGATACAGTGGTGTATTGGCGGGTTTGGGGTTTCCATTCCTCACAAAACCGTCCCCCAACATGGAAACTCGGTTCGGTGAAAACCGCCCGGTGGCCTCCCCGACGGTCGCTTCATTACCGACAGTATCCGTCAAGAACCGTTGTTTCCAGTTTTTTGGAATTCGCGATGTCGAACCGTTTCGACGAAGGAACCCACTTTTTTGAAATTTTCTCCAGCCGAAGCTCGAATTCACGCTGTTCCAGCATGGTGAGTAGTCTTTCCAGTTCCGGCAATTCATGGCTTCGGATCACTGTCGTCGACTTTCCGTCCTGAAGAAGATTGGTTTCGACTTGATGCAAGTCGCGTAAACATTCGAGCATATACCGTATACTCTGATGTTCGGCATGATAACGCCGGTGAATATCGAATCGCACGACCGCTTCCCGCCGCGTCATTTCATAAACGGTCGAAATGGGCAATCGGCGGTTCCGGTCCTTATCAGGGCGTATTCGATCAAACGTTTGTGCATCGGATCATTTTGGCATTCGGGAATTTCGATGCCGAACGCGGGTGAAATCAACATGCGTACTCTTTCGCCCCAAGTCGGTCTATAGGTCCATTCCAGACCGGGACGGAAATGGAACGTTCGGGATACTTTCGCCCAACGCTTGATTCTCTTGTCTGTTTTGAAAGCAAATGACGTCCACGTTCCGCATCGTCGTTGTGAACGAAGTAATGATTTTTGATACTTCAATTCAATAAACAGTTTTTGGAGATACGGAAGATAACCCGGAGCAAAGAGGGTTTCATGCACACCGGGAGCATCGTCCTTAATCGCTTTGCACAATCGCCCGACTCCCTGCCGAAAATGCTCGACCACGTCGGTTTGATCCCGAGGCGTCTGAAAATCGTGGTAAAGCCAGAATCCGGCTCCCGGATAAAAGCCACCCCAAGTTCGGATGAGATCGTCGATGTAACGAATCGGCAAAAATGCTTCGACATCATACCGTAAAATCCATTCGAGCAGTATTTCGACCGTCGCATTACTGCTCCACCAAAGGGCGTGTTCGTCATCCTTATCGGTGTCTTTCCAGTTGATAAATGCGGTCATTATCGCAATCCATGTAAAAGGTTACAGCACGCAGTTGCACCGGCCGAGGGCGTCTTGTATTCCAAGTGTTTCGAACATGCCGTGGGTTTCGAGGCAGAGGCCGATTTCAAGATCGGGGCTTACACGTTTCGCCGTTTGGATCAAGTGCCGATAACCTCTCTC
>JAVBPI010000133.1:0-28333 GCA_031549705.1 Thermoguttaceae bacterium | reverse complement strand
ACCGGACAGAGGACCGCCTGAAGAACGCAAGCGAGTTCTTTCTTTCGCCTGATCCGGCAATCCGGCTTGGCCGCCGGTAAGAAAAATTTTTTCGGAAATAAATTTTTTCTCTTGACATTCATTCTACAGAGTAGTAGAATCGCATCATCGATACTACTCTGTAGAAAGGATGTTCATGTCAAAACGCTCGACAAAGCGGGAGACCGTCAAACTGGCTCCCGGTGACTTGGACATTCTCGAACTGCTCTGGACGGAAGGTCCCGTTCATTTGGCCCGAACCCGGACGTGGTTCAGTGAACGAGGTCGCAATCTTGCCGTCACGACGCTGCACACGAGGTTGAATCGGCTCGTTGATAAGGGGCTCGTCCGTCGCATTGCGGAGAACCCGGCGATGTACGAAGCCGCGATCCGTCGGGAAGAAGTTTCCGGACGCTATTCCGAACTCGTGGAGGAACTTTGCGGACGAAATTGGATGCCGTTGGTCGCCCAACTCGCGGAAAACCGTGATTTCACTTCGGAAGAAATCGAGTTTCTCGAAAATCTGCTCGAAAAGCAAAAATCGAAATCCCCCTCCATTTAACCGGTACTCCGCGCCCAAAACGATGTCTTCACTTTTATCCTGCTTGTTCTCGTCAACGCTTTTCCTCGCCGTTGGCGGCGGAATCGTGTTCCTGTTGCTTCGCCTTTTCGGCAGCCGATCGTCGTTCACGCATCGAACAGCGTGGGGAGCGGTGCTGCTGCTCGGCGTCCTGTGGTTTCAAGTTCCCCTCGAAATTCCCGTGCTGATGACGCCGCAACCGATCCAACAGCAGGAGGAGGAAGCGTCGCCGATCGTTTTCGTCCCGGAATCTTTCGAGGCCCCCCCTGCGCAAGAGCCGGTGGTGTCGGCACCCGGATTCGTGGAACCACGGCAAGCCGTTGCGCATCAGGATGTTACGGCAGGTACGCCTTCCCCGGTTCTTGTGAAGAAACCGCCGTTCCGCCGGACGTTCGACCACGCATTGCATGTTTTGTTCGGAATCTGGGTCGCCGGAATGGTTGGGTTCGCCTGCCGCGGATTCATCGCCTGGTTGCGGGTGTTGCGTCAACTGCGGGAAACAGCGGCTCCCGAAGGAATTTTCGAAACGGAATGGAAGTCCTTGCTTGTCGAACGGGGAATATCGCCGCAACGTGTTCGGCTGGCGATGTCAGGCCACACCGGGCCGGGACTTGTTCGGTCGTTACGAAATTACACCGTCGTGGTGCCGCGTTTGTTGTGGGAGGAAGCGGATGCAACCGTTCGTCGGGGAATTTTGAAACATGAACTATCGCATTACGTTCACGGCGACTTGGCAACGTCGTTCGGATTGCGGCTCATTGCGTTGATCCATTGGTTCAATCCGGTGGCAGGGTTCGCGGTGCGGCGGTTTGAAGACGCCACGGAATGGCGCTGCGATGCGGAAGCGTTCGGCCGTTACGAAAACGGCGTCTCGGATTTCGCCCGGGCGCTGCTCGCTTTCCGGGACACGGTACCGGTCACGGCGACGTACCGTCGGGATTTTTGCGGCAACAACATCGTCGATCGGGCTCGGCGGCTCGTCGACGTTCACCAAAACCTTGGAGACTCGATCATGAAAAAGACGGCGATTTTCTGTTGCGTGCTGCTGCTTCTCTGCGGTGCGTTGTTCCGCATCCAACTCGTTGCGCAAACTCCTCCGCAAAAAGAGCCGGGGATGGAGCGTACTCGCGAAATCCCCGGACCTGCACCGAAACCGGTCAAGGACGTCCAATGGGTTGAAATTCGCGGCAAGGTCGTCGCTCCGAACGACGAACCGATGGACGCTATCAAGTTGATGGCCATCGGGCTCTCCGATCAGGGACAGTGTTCGGAAAACGTCACTTGTGACAAGAACGGCGATTTCAAGATGGATGCTTTTCCGAACAATGATTATTGCATCGCCGTCTTCGACGAAAAAGGTCGGTTCACGGCTCCCGATTACGAAACGCCGATCGGCACGGAGTCGCCGAAAGACCCCATTACGATCACGCTTGAAAAGGGAACGCCGTTCGAGCTCAAGTTCATCGACGAAACGACCGGCAAGCCGATTCCCGGGCTTCGAATCAATCTTCTTCGGGAGGTTCGAACAAAGACGACACCGACTCGCCGGGGCACGATCGTCTTCGGCAAAACAACCGACGACGAGGGAAAGTTCACGGCCAATCTCATGCCGGGGGAGTACACGTTCGGCGTCGATTATCTCTTTTTTGATTCGAAATCGTTGGCCGACGGCGTTTACGCACGGGAAGTCGTCGTCGAAAAGGAGAAGCCGTTTTCGTTGGAAGTTCGCATTCCGACGCCGTTCACCGGTAAGGTGTTGCGGACCGACGGTTCCCCGGCGGCAGGATGTTACGTTTATTCTCCGGGCAATCGGCTGGTCACCGTGACGACGGATAAAAACGGCATTTTTCGTACCGTCCGGTCTTTCGAAAACACGTCGGTCACGATTACCCCTCCCGACAAAACCGAACAGTATTTCGGTTTTGTCGGAAAGGAACTCAAGCCGCTGAAAGAGTTTACGTTTCAACTCGTCAAACCGGTCGTGCTCAAGGGGCGACTGCTCGACGCCGCGACAAAGGAGCCGCTGCCCGAGCGGATGATCTGTTACTGGAAAATGCATCCGACCGATCCGACTCTCGAAGAATGGCTGCCCGGAATGACCAAGACGGACAAGGAAGGCCGCTTTGTGCTTAAAACGCTTCCGTCACTGAAATACGACATTTTCGTTGTTCTCGGGCGCGACTCCATTTATAACGGCGGGCCGTATTATCCTCGTATCAATCTCGCAGCCCTGGAGACGACAAGCGACAAAGACCTTGGCGACTTGCTCGTCGATGAAACGAAGGCGGTCGACGATCCCGATGCGGAACAAACCGAGAAATCCGTTCGCCTGTCGGAACAGGTTATCAGCGGCAAAAAGAAGTCGGCGTTGAAAATCTGCGTCAAGAAAAGTGCCGAAGAATCGCTGGGGTATCTCCTCAAACACCAACACGAGGAACCGTTTGCGTCCTTTGCGTTGCAGATTTACAAATACGACGAATTGTCCGATTCCCTCCGTGAGAAATTGGACAGGGAGATTCCCGATGCGCAAAAGGAGGAACCGCTCCTGATGCTCAACGATTCGATTCAGTTGAAGAATCCGCCTGAATTCGTCACGTTTTCACAGCTCCGCGGCGAAGCGGAGTCGGCGTGGAACGTGCCGAAAGACGATCCGTCGACCAACGGCGACTGGAAGAAATCGCCGGGAATGATCAATCCGAAAATCCTGGACAATTTCCTGCGGGACATGCTCCGAAAAGCGGAACCGTCCGACGCCAAACCGAAAGACCGAGCTGATATTTCGGACGAAAAACCGGTCGGCAAGCTCGATCCGAAGGAGGTGCGAATCAAGGGAAAAGTCTTTTTGCCGGACGGATCCTCGGCGAAGGGAATGCAGATCATGGTCACCGGAAGATCGCGCGTCGGAGAAGGGGGTGGAACCGCAAGCACGTTCGTCAAGGATGACGGCAGCTTCGTGAGAGCCAATTTTACGAACGCCGAGTACATGATTTCGCTCTTCGATCCCCAAGGAAAATGGTCGGCTCCGAGCCAATTCATTACAGTTAAGGATGAAGCCGAATACGCCGAGGAAATCGTTTTCAAGCCCGAAGAAGGAATCCGGGTCATTGGCAAGGTCGTCGATGAGACGACGGACAAACCGATTCCCAATATCGAACTTTCCGTTTCGTATTACAACGACAAAACCGTGGACGGCGTTCACGCTTTTTTCAAAATCCAAGCCGACGAAAACGGCGATTACGCTTTCGCCGCCCCGCCGTCGGAAGATGTGTACGTTAATGTTGGGAGCCAGCCGATCTATCGTGAATGGCATTCCATGACGAACATCGATCGAGAACGTTACGAAAAAACAATGAAAAAGGTTCCCTTCGACGGCCAACCGATCATCAACATCGACTTCCGCATTCCGACGCCGTTCGTCGGCAAGGTGCTTCTTCCCGGTGGTTCTCCTGCTTCCGGCGCCAGCGTTCAGGTTCTTTCTTACCGCCCCCGCCATGCGGAAGCGACCATGCGTGGAAACTTTGTCGAAACCGACAAAAACGGCTATTTCCGCCTGACGGAGCGGCCCAAGTACGTTTTTTGTTCCATCTGGGCAAACCATCAGTATATTTTCACCGGCTGGTTCGACGACGATCTTCCCAAAGAGGGGGAAATGGTCTTCCAACTCCAACGGGCTTGCAGTATCAAGGGACGTCTGATCGATTCCGCAACGAAAAAACCGCTGGCCAACCAGTTGTTCTTCCTGGAACGAAGCAGCGTTACCGAGCCGAGAAGATTCGACTATATGCCGCTTGGGTTCACCAAGACCGATCAAGAGGGTTACTTCAATACCAAGGTATTCATCGCCGCCGGAGTTCGTTACGAATTGTTTGTCGTTCCCGGTCGTCAAATGGGTTACGGCGGCGTGCCGACGGATAAACGGGTCACCCTGGCGACCGTCATTCCGGAGAAACCCGGTGACAGGGTCGATCTCGGCAATGTCGATGTCGACATGGCGAAAGCGGTCGAGCAAACCGACTCCAAAGAGAACCCGAAGGACGAATGGAGGATCAAGCTGTTCAAGGAATTGGCCGACAAGGTGCGCAACGGCGACAAGAAATCGATGATGAAAATTTACTTCAAGCCGGAAGCGAAGGCCGCGGCGGATTATTTCGAGCAACATCAAAACGAGGAACCGATCGCTTCGTTCGCCCTCTACATCGTTCCGTACGAAAAACTCTCCGAGGATGTAAAAAAACAGCAGGACGAATGGTCCGACAAAATTGACGCAGGATCGTTTTGCATCGCCAACGATCCGATCACCTCGTCGAAACCGGTGGGCGTGATGACGCTTTCGCAGCTTCGCGGTGAAAAAGATTCGAAATGGAACGTGCCGGAAAACGATCCGTCCCGCAACGGCGACTGGAAAAAAACGCCGGGAATGCTCAATCCGGCCATCCTCAAGCGTTTTCTGCAAGACATGTTGACGGGAGAGATCACGGCCGCCGATATGACTGAACGCGCTCTTCGTGTCCAGCCGCTGGGCGATAACGTCGACTGCGACCGACCGACTCCCGAAGAGGCGAAACGTTGTACGTTTAAACAGACGGACGACAAGAAAGGATTCGTCGTCACGAATTCGCAGGGAAAAATCTTGCGCAAATTCCTCGACACGACCGGCGACGGCAGGGTCGATCAATGGTCGTATTTCAAGGACGGCGTCGAAGTCTGGCGCGACTGTGACACCGACAGCGATGGCATTGCCGACCGGTCGGGAAAGCCGGAAACGGATTGATGGGCCAACAGAGCGAAGGGAATCCGGCTTGTTTTTCATGGTATTCGGAAGTATATTCAGGCATCTTCGGAAACGATCCCCCGACGTTGTCCCCTCCACAGAACTCGAACGAATATCATGAGAATCACCATTCTTGACGGACACGCCCTGAATCCCGGCGACTTGAGTTGGGACGGCATTGCGCAATTCGGCGACCTGACCGCCTATCCTCGAACCACGCCGGACGAAATTCTCGAACGGGCCGGCGATTCGGAGATCATTTTCACCAATAAAGTCGTGTTCGACGACCGCCTGTTGGCGCAACTCCCGAAACTGCGGTACATCGGTATTTTCGCAACGGGATACAACGTCGTCGACATCGCCGCCGCGGCCCGGCGCGGGATTACCGTTACGAACATCCCGAAATACAGCACCGACTCGGTCGTCCAGTTGACGTTCGCCCACTTGTTGAACCTGACGTTCGACGTGAGCGGACACTCCCAGGCGGTCCGAAGCGGCGACTGGAGCCGTTGCATCGATTTCTGTTTC
Organism: Thermoguttaceae bacterium; assembly: GCA_031549705.1. Lineage (GTDB taxonomy): Bacteria > Planctomycetota > Planctomycetia > Pirellulales > Thermoguttaceae > WRKP01. The sequence continues at coordinate 22,436 of JAVBPI010000133.1, read as the reverse complement.
TGGAACCGTCCGTTGATCGAGTTGGACGGCTTGACGTTCGGAACGATCGGTTTCGGCGCGATCGGCTCGAAAGTCGCGCATGTTGCGGAAGCGTTCGGGATGAACGTCATCGCCCACGTTCCCCGCCGCAAACCGGGCGAAACGGAAGGAGCGGTCCGATTCGTCGGATTCGACGAACTGCTCCAGCGGAGCGACGTCGTTTCGCTCCACTGTCCGCTGAAGGACGACAATCGGGGATTGATCGGTGCGGTGCAACTCGCCAAAATGAAACCGACGGCGTTCCTTCTCAATCTTTCTCGCGGACCGCTCCTCGACGAGCAAGCGGTCGCCGACGCCCTGAATTCCGGCCGGATCGCCGGCGCCGGACTCGATGTTCTCTCGACGGAACCGCCGAGCCCGTCGAATCCTCTGCTCACCGCGAAGAACTGTTTCGTCACGCCGCATATCGCTTGGGGAACGCTTGCGGCCCGCCAACGGCTGCTGAAAATCGCCGCCGAGAATCTCGGAGCGTTCATCGACGGCAAGCCGCAAAACGTCGTTCGATGAAAAACGGCGTTGAAATTCCGCTTGCGTCAAATCGATGGGAACGGTAAACTTGGGCTCATGTCACCGTTTCCATGCCAATCGGACCAACCGGATGAGTCGGAAGAACAACATGTTCTGCCGTTCCATGAAGACGTTCGGACCGATCCGATGGCGAAACTCGAAGCGGTCCTGTTTCTCTGTCGGGAGCCGGTTTCGGGACGTCGGCTTTTGCAGCTTGCAGGAGTTGCGGAAGGCGCGAAAATTCGAGCGATGATCAACGATCTGAATCGGCGCTACGACGCCCGGCATTGCGCGTTTCGAGTCGTCGAAGTTGCCGGGGGATTTCAACTCCGAACCCGTCCGGAACTCGCTCCCTGGCTCCTGCGTATCCAAGAGGTTTCCGTCACGGTCCAGTTGAGCCCGTCCGCCTTGGAAACACTCGCCGTGATCGCTTATCGGCAACCGATTCTCCGCGCGGAAATCGAACGGATCCGGAGCGTGCAGAGCGGTGAATTGATCCGTCAACTTCTCGAACGGGACCTGGTGAAAATCGTCGGCCGTTCGGAAGAATTGGGGCGGCCGTTCTTCTATGGAACGACGAAACGATTTCTCCAGGTATTCGGCCTCGGCAGCCTTCGGGATCTCCCCCGTCGGGAGCATTTCGAGTCGCAACCATTGTTGTTCGGCGAAGAGCAATAGCCCTTCTTTCCCTGTTCTTGTATGCGTCTGACAGGAACCGTCAGCCCTCGACTTCACGCCGATATCGTCGTGTTGTAAGATAATGGTTCGATTGCCCCATTGGTAGGGGAGCGTATTCGAAAAAGAGGCGCGTTTGTCGTTGTGTGAACGGAAGTTTTCACCTCCCCTCTCCCTCGGGAGAGGGGACGGTAGAATAACCTTTTCTTACAAAACAAACCGCCCCCATCGGCGAACACTCCCTATTGGTATTTCCTTTTCAGCGGTGAGGTTTCTATGGATCGAAAACAGGTGCTCCGGCAATGGAAAATGATTCGGCTCCTTGCGGAGTCGCCGAACGGGTTGTCGCTCAAAGAGCTCGCCGAAAAAATGAGCGTGACGTCACGGACCGTCAACCGCGATTTGGCGACGCTTCAGGAGGCCGGGGTCCCGCTCCAGGAGCAGATCGGGCCGCACGGTCTGAAGAGATGGCTGCTGACCGAACGGTTTCCCGGTCGGCCGTCTCTCTTTTCGTATGACGAAGCCGCCGCGCTGTATCTGGGACGTCGCTTTTTGGAACCGCTCACGCAAACATTCCTTTGGGCCGCCGCGGATTCCGCGTTACGGAAAATTCGCGAACAGCTCGGTGCGCTTGCCGTCCGGCATCTCGACCGCCTGCTCAACGTGTTCCAGGCGTCGAAGGGGGGCGAAAATCGTTACGTCGAAAAATCGGCCCTGATCGACACGCTCATTCTCGGTTGCGAGGATCGTCTGGAAGTCGTGATCTCCTACCGTTCGCTTTCGGCGGATGAGGACGAAACCTATGCGATCAGGCCGTACGAACTGGAGCTCTGCGGGGACGCCATTTACGTCGCCGGATATTCGTGCAAAAGCGGCGCCCCGCGGCTCTGGAAGCTCGACCGAATGAGTTCGGCGCTCGTCACGAACGTCAAATTCGAGAAACCGGATGATTTCGAGAGCACCCTGTTTGCCTCGCCGAACGCTCCGACGCAAAAGGTCCGTATCCATTTCGACCGCGGCGTCGCTCGCTTCGTTCGTGAACGCCGATGGCACGATTCGGAAAAAGTCACGGAACGTCCCGACGGCTCGCTGCTCGTCGAATACGAACTCCGCGAAACGGTCTCCCTCAAGACCCGGCTCCTGAGTTACGGCCGCCTCGCCGAAGTCCTTGAGCCGGAATCGTTGCGCAACGAAATTCGCAAGGAAATCGAGTCGATGAGTCAACGTTACTCGACGAAGAAGGACATTTAGACATTCAGCGTTATCATCCAATAAATCGTTCATCAAAGGACCCCATGAAAGTCATTGCCTGGAATTGTAAAAATGGTAAATTTCAGTCCAAAAAAGATGCAATCCTGGAACTCGGACCGGACATCCTGGTCGTTCCGGAGTGCGACAAACCGGAAAACCTGATGTTTGAGAACGCCGTCGCGCCGAGTGGTCGGGATTGGATCGGCGACAAGAACGGCATCGGCGTTTTTTGCTTCAACGGTTATCGCTTGGAACGGCTCGGCGGATACGATCACGAAATCAAGTACTTCGCCCCTTTTCGTGTGTCGAAAGACGATTTTTCCGTGACGATTCTGGCGGCGTGGGCCTGGAAACCCGGCGATTCATCGGAACCTTACTACGACATTGTTTCGAAAGCGATCAAGCATTATGATTTGCTGTTGCACGCTCAAACGCCGACGCTGTTTCTCGGCGATTTCAACACGCCGGGAACGGGAAACAATCTCATGACTCCGGTTCCGAACAATCCGTGTCTCAACAAACATCGGGAGATCGTCGGCAAACTGGCGGAGATGGGAATGGTGAGTCTTTTTCACGCCAAGAATAAAGGTTTGGTGCACGGCAAGGAAAAGCCCGATCAAGCGACGCTCTACTACAATAAACATCGGCACGAACCGTTTCACTGCGATTACTGCTTCGCCTCGAAAACGATGGCGGACCGCCTGCTGACAATCGAGATCGGCGACCCCAATGTCTGGCTCGACCACAGCGACCACATGCCGCTGATCATGACGTTCGGCCAATAGGGGAAATCCTCGATGGGTGCTTGTCGCGGCTCTTGGAAACGCTAAACTATTTCTCAATCATGTGAGATAGTTTTCGAATTTATCCGAAGGAGCGATTGATGGACGATCATGCACTTGGGACGTTTTTCCATTTGCCCGATGAACGATGTAATCCGGAGACGGCGAGATATCATGTTCTTCCGATTCCCTACGAGGGAACGGTCTGTTTCATGCACGGAACCGCCCAGGGACCGGCCGCGATTCTCGACGTTTCCGACCAAGCCGAACATTTCGACGAAGAGTTGCTGACCGACTTTACCGTTCACGGCATTGCAACGCTTCCGCCGGTTCCCGCCGCGGATACGCCGGAAGAGGAATTTCAACGGATTTACGAAACGGTTCGGCAGCACGATCTTTTTCGAGTCGGCCGTCTGCCGATCATTCTCGGCGGCGAACACGGCATCACCCCGCCGATCATCAAGGCGGCCGTTGAAAAGTATCCGAATTTGAGTATCCTGCAATTCGACGCTCACGCCGATCTCCGCAACGAATATACGGGCTTCCATTACTCCCACGCCACGGCGATGCGGCGGTCGCTGGAGTTTGCCTCGACGATCATTCAGGTCGGAATTCGAAGTTTCAGCGAAGAGGAATACCACGATTGTCCGCAACTTGTTCGACGCTTCATCACGCCGTTGATGCTCGAAAAGGACTTCGCTTATTCGCTCGACAAAATTCTCTTCGGCTTGACGGACGACGTGTACATCACGATCGACATCGATGCACTCGATCCGTCCGAAGCGCCGGGAACCGGTACCCCGGAACCGGGCGGCATCCGTTGGCGGCAATTGATCGGCATCCTGAAAAAAGTCTGCGCAACGAAAAATATCGTCGGCGCGGATATCGTCGAAGTCGCTCCGCTGGGGGGCAACAATCGGCTGACGGAATTCCTTGCCGCAAGACTTGCCGCGAAATTGATGGCGTACACCGCTCCGGTTGCATCATGAAACATCCCGTTCGAGACACGCTGCGCGGTTAATACGCAAGCGTCATTCCCATACCACTCCAACCCAACATCTCCCCATGAAACGCCGAACATTTTTGCAGACCGTCGGAGGCGTCGGCGCCGCGATGGCCGCTGGAACCGTTTTCGCCCAGGAAACCAAGGAAACGCCGCAATTGCATGTCGCCGTCAATCAGTTTACATGCAACAACATTTACCGGCGGGACAACAAGGATTTTTGGGACTGCCTCGACGAATTGAAAGGGGCCGGCGTCGACGGAATCGAGCCGACGGTCGGATCGGCGGAAGAAATGGTCAATATCGCCGAGCGGCTTCGGAAGCACGGTTTGGAATGCCGTTCCCTGTACACGGGAGCCAACCTCCACGACGAAAACGTCGCGATCAACGAAATTCAACGGATTTCGAAACTTGCCGAGAAAGCGAAAACCTTCGGAACGAAGATCATCGTTTTCAATCCGGCGGCGAAAAAAGGGAAAACGGACGCCGAGCTCGTGTTGCAGTCCCAAAACGCGGACCGCCTCGGCGAGCTGTTGCGGCAACTCGGAATTTCGTTCGCGTTTCACTATCACACGACGGAGCTCGAATTCGGCGGTCGTGAATTCCACCACCTGATGTGTGGAACCGACCCGAAAAACGTGGCGATCTGTTTCGAAGAACACTGGTCTTACCGAGCCAGCGGCAATTCGCAAGTCGCGGTGTTCGACCACCTGAAACTATACGGCGACCGTGCCACCGAAGTCCATTTGCGGCAGTCGGTCGACAATGTTTGGAGCGAAACCTTCGGCGACGGCGACATCGATAATGTCCGTTTGGCGGAAGGAATCAAGAAAATCGGCATCAAGCCGCATTTCGTGTTGGAACAGGCCGCCGAAAACGGAACCCCCAAGACGATTCCCGCCGTGGAAACTTTTCGTCGAAGCGTCGACTACATTCGACGTGTTTTCGGTTGAAACGCAACTCGACCACATCGACGTAGGGGGAATTTCTTCGTGGAAGGAACGGCTTCCCAATTCGGGACGCCGTGGTACAATAATAATGCTGTCGCCCCCTGTCGCCCCAATATTTGAATAACGTACTGTATAATCTGTGCAGCTTCGTAAAGGAAACGACGTTTTCAGGCTGATTCTTCCGACATTGGAGTCGCCGCAGGAATTGGAACGCCTCTCCCAGGCGGAACTGAAAAACCTCGCCGCGGAAATTCGGGATGAGATTTGCCGTCTCTACGATCATCGTTCGGTGCATTTCGCGTCGAATCTCGGCGTCGTCGAGCTTTGCATTGCGCTGCACACGACGTTCGATTTCTCGTGGGACCGCCTGATTTGGGACACCGGTCACCAGATTTACCCCCATAAGTTGCTGACCGGTCGGTTCAATCGGTTTCATACGATTCGAACCCAGGGCGGTTTGATGGGATTTCCGAATCCCAACGAAAGCGAGTACGATCTGATGATGACCGGACACGCCGGTTGCAGCGTCGGAACGGTGCTCGGTCTGGCGTGCGGCGACGAACTGATCGCGGGAAAAAACAAGCGACACAGCGTTGCCGTGATCGGCGACGGCGCTTCAGCCAGCGGTGTCGTCTTCGAAGCGATGAACAACGCCGGCGGACTCAAAAAGAACATCACCGTCGTGTTGAACGACAACAAGATGTCGATTTGTCCGCGAGTCGGCGGGATGGCGTCGCATTTGGACCGTTTTCGATTGCATCCGATGTATCATCGGCTCAAGCAAAAGCTCCACTGGCTTGTCGACAATCTCCCGTTTTTGGGGGCGTCCATGGATTCGTTCCTGGGCCGCTTCAAAAGCGCCGTCAAGGCCGGATTGCTCGGCGGAATGTTCTTCGAGGAGCTCGGATTCCGGTACATCGGTCCGATCGACGGTCACAACATTCCGCGATTGCAACGGTTCCTGAAAATGTCGCGGGAAATCGAGGAGCCCGTTCTGCTCCATGTTTTCACCGAAAAAGGACGTGGATTCAAACCGGCGGAAGAGAATCCCACGGCGTACCACGCCCCCTCGCCGGGGCGCTGGATTCGCGAAGAGGGGGACGCGGCCCCGGAAACGAAAATCAACGGCGGGCCGGAACCGAAACCGAAGTCGTTTACGGAATATGTTCGCGACGGCATCGGAAAAATCATGGAGGAAAACGATCGGGTTTGCGTCATCACGGCGGCGATGTGCCAGGGGAACATGCTGGAGCCGATCCGCGAAAAGTTTCCGGAGCGATTCTTCGACGTTGGGATCTGCGAATCGCATGCCGTCGTGTTCGCCGCCGGTCTCGCCAAGGCGGGGATGATTCCGATCGTCGACATTTACAGTACGTTTTTGCAGCGGAGCTACGACCAGATTTTTCAGGAGATTTCGCTGGCGAACCTGCCGATTATTTGCGCCATCGACCGCGCCGGACTCGCCGGACCGGACGGGCAGACGCATCACGGCGTCTTCGACATCACCTATTTGCGGCCGTTTCCAAACATCGTCGTCGTGGCGCCGGCCGACGAATGGGATATCGAGCCGATGCTCCGCTTTGCCGTCGATTCCGGAAAACCCGTTGCGATTCGGTATCCGAAGGCGGTTGCGGCGACGTTTCCGCGACCGCTCCAACCGATTCGGCTCGGCGAAGCGGAAGTCATTCGGCCCGGTCAGGACGGAATGATCGCCGTTTGCGGCTGTTTTCTGGAGTTGGCGACGGATGCCGCCAAAATTCTGGGCAAAAACCTCGACGGCTTGGGACGGGTCGACCTCGGCGTGATCAACGCACGATTCGTGAAACCGTTGGACACCAAGACGATTTTACAACCGTTGCGGGAAGGAAAATTCCTCATCACGTTGGAAGAGGGAATGCTTGCCGGCGGTTTCGGCAGTGCCGTGTTGGAAGCCGCCGCCGAAGAAGGACTCGATACCCGTTCCTTGCGGCGGATCGGCATTCCGGACTGCTTTGTCGAACACGGCGAACGGGCCGATTTGTTGAACGACCTCGGCATCAACGAGGAAAACATCGTCCGACTCTGCCGTAAGATCAAGCGGTTCTGACGTCAGCGTTTCCGATAGAGCGGAAGAATACGGTACGGCGTCTCCAAAATGAGGATCGCCAACGATGTGTTCATGAGACGGCCCGCCTTGTCGGCGTGCGGATCGGGAAAATACCAGCTTCCGGCCTCGTGTCCCTTTTTCGATTGCGTTTCGACGAGAAATCCCCGCATCTTTTTCGACCACCTGGCCCACGCTGAACCGTCGTAATGGTGCATCGCCAATGTTGCGTAATAAGCGTAATAAAGGCAACACTCTTCGCCGTTTTCCCGGAGCGGGCCCAACCGATCCAATTCGTCGATTCCTTGGTCGAGCATCTTTTCACCGGGAGCCCAGCCGAGGTACATCCGCATCAGAAGCCCCGTCGCGGTACAGGTTTGCGGCGAATCGTCTCCGGAACCGACAAAGTCCAATCCGCGATCCGGAAGATAATTGTAGCGCCGTCCCCCTTCCATGGAGACCGACTCGATGAAGTCGGCTGCAAGATAAACCGCCCCTAGTGAAACATGCAGGTTCGCCAACTTGCCGCTCTTGAGCGCCATGATTTGCCAAGCGGAGACTGAAAGGTCGCCCGGTGAGGCGTTCGGGGTGTATCGCCAACCGCCGGTCCGACGGTCCTGGGCGTTTTCGATGAACCGAAGCGCATTTTGTGCCCCTTGCTGGAGCCGCGGCAGCTTTTTCTTGCTCATCGCATGGGCTTCGCAAAGAACGATCGTCGCCAAGCCGTGCGAGTACATTCCCTGATACCCTTGCGAGAAACTGAGCGTTCCATCGCCGGGAACGCCGTTCACCAATAAGAACGCCAGGCCATCCTCGACAACCGTCCTGTATTTGCCGGTTTCGTGAGTGTATCCCGCTCCGAGAAACGGGAGCAGAGCGAGCGCAGTCGCCGCAATTCGGCTCCCGTGCATGTGGGGAATCTTCTCCTTGGGGGGACCGTTCGAGCACTGCTTGCACCCCTCGGTCGCCAAGTCGAAACGCCAACCGCCGTCTTTGTCCTGATGCTTTGCGAACCATGCCAAGCCGAACTCGACCGCGTCTTCTCCTGCTCCGCTGCAATCGCCCCCTCCGACCGCTCCGCTCCGACCGGCTCCATTGCGACCGCCGTAACCGCCGCCGGAGATGAACCCGTTCGTCCAACGACGTCCGGCCGTCGGAGCCGCCTCGGTTTCGCCGGTCAAAACGCTCGGGGCGGCGTTTTCCGTCTTGCCGATGGAGGAATCTGCTTCGGCTTCGACCTCCTGAACCATCGGTTCGACTTCCTGCTGGACGATTTCGTCCGTTTTGTTCTCGTTCTTTTCGTCGGTGGGCGATTTCTCGGCTTCGTCGCCCGTCGGATTGTCGAGTTGGATGTCCGTTTCCAGATTTCCTTCGTTTTTGGCAATCACCTTCAGGATTTCGTTGAACCCACCTTCGATCTGCCCGATTCCATCGTGGTTTGGTTCGCGGAACATCCAGTGCGACAGCAGAAAGAGAATCAGCAGATGAAACAGAATGCTGATGATGGAACCGACGGTTTCACGCGATCGGGCTTTCTTTCCGAAGGCCCGGAGCCAAATCTGCGCAACGGTCGGTTCGGCGTCGTCATCCTCTTCCCGCGGCATCCGGTTCGGGAAGAAAATCTGTCGGAGAAAATAGAGGAGATCGGAGATTCTCAAGGTCGTGATTCGGGATTCGTGGTTCGTGATTCGTGGTTTCTTGATCCACGAACCACGAATCACGAACCACGGTTCTTACCATTGTGAAGCGTAGGAACTTCCCGCCGGCGCTGCGGCGGGGCTGGGCGATTTCGGGGCGTCGCCGACTTGGGTGACGACTTGCGACGAACTGACGGCGAAGGCGTCAAAACCGGTTGTCGAAACTCCGGTGGTACCGCTTCCGGTAACCATGGGGACCGATCCGGCGCGGGTTTCCATGTTCCGTGCCGCCGTTTCGGACGACGCAGCCGTCGGAACCGATTGAGCGGCGACCCATGCGGCGTCAGCGGGAGGCGGATTCGTCGATGTCGCGGAAGTTTGGTAAAGCGTTGCAGCTCCGTTGATGCTGCCGTAATTGGTCGGATTGTACGTCGCGCCCGGCGGATACGTCGACGGTCCGGCGGCCGAAGACGGCGTGATCGGAATGATGCCGGTTCCCTGCTGAGTCGACGGTGCGGGAACAGGACAGGTCGCTCCCGGAGTCGGACAAGTGGTGCCCGTTGCCGTGCCGGGATATGTCGTTGCGCCTCCCTGCGGCGTGTACCCGACGGTCTGTTGGTTCGGTTGCTGACCGAGCAAGGTCGACGAATACGAATAGGTCGGCGGCGGCGGAATACGGCAAGCGTAGGGATCCGCCGGTTGGCCGGTCGACTTGCAGCCGAACGCCGCCAAAAAAGCGACGAAACCGAAGGAATGCCACGCAATTAAGTTGATACGCTTCATGATCTTTTTCCGGAAGGGGGGGAACATTCCGCCGAACAATACGGGATTCAGTTCTCGTTGTCCAGAGCAGTTTGTAAAGACTCTACACCATAACTTGAGGTATGTTTTCGAAATTCGACATTTGGAAAAAGATGACGGTTGCCCGACTTATATCCGCCGAGGTATCGGAGATGATGTGAAATTCGCCGCCTCGAATTTGACTCTGCTTCACTGGCGTGTATGCTTGGGCAAGTGTTTCGTGTCATCCTGTCCGGAGAAAGGGGGTGGACAATGCCGCAGCAGAACGGTGTTCTCGTCGCCTCGGCGTTGCTGATTTCCTGTTTGGGAATGAATTTGATCGGCTTCCCGGAAGTCTGGAAGATGGTCCGTACCGACACGGCAAGTTTAGCCCGCGAACCTAAGGTTCCGGCCGCGCCGGTTCCGGCCGCGACGGTTTCGGAGCCCAAGCCGCAAGTTCCTGTAAAAACCGAAACACCGCAACCAGCGAAGAAATCTGTTCCGATGGACGAAAAACCGTCGATTCCCACGCCGCCTCCGCCGAAGCCTGCTGAACCAGAGAAGAAGCCGGAACCGACGCCGAGACCCGTTCCAGTCAAACCCGCGGAACCAGCGAAAAAACCGGAACCGAAGCCGACGCCTCCTCCGGCGAAACCGGCCGAACCCGTTAAAAAGCTGGAACCGAAACCTGCGGAGTCGCCAAAGAAAGTGGAGCCGGTTCCTGAACCCCCGAAGTCGAACCCATCCCTTCCGGGACCGCAGGTTCCGGCCGCGCAGGTTCCGGCCGCGACGGTTTCGGCTCGTAATACGGCACCCGAGACGGCGTTTGCGCCGATCGTTCCGTTACATCTTGCAGAGAAAAAAGCATCGCCGAGCGTCCCGGCGCCGGCGTATACTTCCGAGTTCGGCAAGGTGGAGAATCCGTTGCGGAAGCCTTCCAATGGCCCCGTTTTCGATACGATCGATTCGGCATTGCAGCGACCGGTGGTTTACGAATTGAATCCAACGCTTGATCAACGGGTCGAGCAATCGGTTCGTTCCGCCAACGTGCCGAAGCCGCTTCCCGTGTCGGAGAATTCGGGTCTCCAATCGCTTGCGCCGCTGAAACGGCTTCCGCCAACGGAATGATTCATGTCAGCCGGAAGCGAAGGGTATTCCCGTAGCGCCCGGTTTGGTGTTCTCTCTCGGCAAAAAACCGGGCGCTGCGCCGGACTACCGGCTTCGCTTCCGGCTACCATTGCCCTTTTGCTCTTTACACAGATTTTCCTCTTTGTTAGGATTGTGGGTCATGTTTTCAGGAAATCTTCTCTAACCCGCAAAAACCGCAATGTCAGCAGACGCCGAGAGTCTTCATGCTCAAGAACCGAACGCCGCACCGACGTTTCCGAAGCACCACCCCGCCGGACTTTGGGTCCTCTTCACCACGGAGATGTGGGAGCGGTTCTGCTTTTACGCCATGCGGGCGATTCTCGTGCTCTATTTGGTCGACGTTTCGACGAACGAGAGTACGCCGGGCTTCGGTTGGTCGGAAGCGGATGCTTACCGGCTTTATGGAATATACACCTGCCTCGTTTACTTCCTTCCACTGCTGGGGGGGTGGATCGCGGACCAATATCTCGGACAGCGGCGCTGCGTGTTTCTCGGCGGCATGTTGATGGCGCTGGGGGAATTCTGCCTTGCCGCCACGGAATTCGTCCGAATCGGCGGCGGCACGAAAGTCACGTTGGCGACCGACCCGACGGCCCTTGCCGTCTTTTACGCCGGGTTGGCGTTGATGATTATCGGTAACGGATTCTTCAAGCCGTGTATTTCCGTTATGGTCGGGCAGCTTTATGCTGCGGGGGATCGGATGCGCGACTCGGCGTTTTCGATCTTTTACATGGGGATCAACGTCGGCGCGTTTTTCTCGCCGCTGATCGCCGGAACGGTTGCCGAAAAATATGGGTATCACCATGGTTTCATCATCGCCGGTATTGGAATGATCCTCGGCTTGATCTCGTTCTCGTTCTTCGGACGCGCGTATCTCAAGGGAATCGGCGACGCTCCGCACAAGCACGATCCGAACGCCGAGTTGACGCCGCAGGAAAAAGCCGCCAGGGAAAAAGCTCTTTACGAACAGACCCGTCCGCTCGTCAAAGAGGATTGGGACCGTCTTTATGTGATTCTTGTCTTGTCGCTCTTCGTGATTGCGTTCTGGGTCTCGTTCGAACAAGCGGGCTCGTCGCTCAATGTTTTTGCCAAGGCGCAAACCGACCGAACGATCGTCCCGTCGGTTGCCGCGATCACGCCGAAATTCATTGCCAAAAACCTTTATCTGAACAACGAGGATTTGATCGAGTTCAAAGCCGCCGTCGACCGCGTCAAGGCGCTTGCGGATCAGGCGAGTCACGAAGGGGAAGAAAGCAAAGTCCAATCGTTCGGGGAACGATTCAAGCACCTTTTCACGTTTGAGCTGATTCGGGATGAGCGGCCTCTGGACGTTCTGTATTCCGACCTGAAAACCGAGGCGAAAAAACTTCGAGATGAATTGAGCAAGAGCAAATATCCGAACGTGCAAACATCGATCGAAGCACTCGACAAGGAAATCGCAACGGTTCATTCGAAAATCGAATCGCTCCAAGAAGAGCTGAAAGCCGCCGAAGCGGAAAATCGTCATGTCGCCGCCGTGAAGAAATCGTTGAAGGAACAAAACCAACGGAGCAGCGTGATCGTTGGCGCCGTTTCGTCGCTGCTCGCCAACGAACAGGGGAGCACCGGAACCGACATTCAGGAATCGCTCGGCAAGATGAAAAAAACGGAAAAGGGTCTCGAAGGAAAATTCGACGGCAAAACGGCGTACACCTTTCCGACGACGTGGTATCAATCGGTCAACGCTTTGGGAATCGTTGTTTTCGCACCGATATTTACCGTGATCTGGTTCTTCCTGGCGGCTCGCGGTATCGAACCGAGCACGCCGATGAAGTTCGCGATCGGACTGCTCATTCTTTCGCTCGGCTTCTTCCTGATGATTCCGGGAGCGATCGAAGCGAAAACGAGCGGCGGCAAGGCGGGGCCCCATTGGTTGATCTGGTGTTATCTCTTCTCGACGTGGGGAGAACTCTGTCTCTCGCCGGTCGGGCTTTCGATGGTCACGAAACTCTCACCGGCCCGATACGCCTCGTCCATGATGGGCGTCTGGTTCATTGCGAGCAGTGTTGCGTATCTCCTTGCCGGTGAGTTGGCTCGCATGTTCGGGTCCGGCGAAGGGGTCGACCTCTTTTTCGGTCCGGAAAAGGGACTCGCCGATTTCTTCCTGTTGATGGGAGCGATTCCGTTCGTGATCGGCGTGATCGCCCTTTGCCTCGCCCCGAAACTTAAGCGAATGATGCACGGCGCCTCCGTTTGAATTGGTGGGTTGCCGACCGCCGGGCGGCAACGTCCGGTACTCCGGACTCGAAGCTGATTCAGGTGCGGGCTGTATGTCTGAAATACGGCGAACGCGACCGCCCGGCGATCGGTCGCCTACCTTTTCAGTCGTTATTCCACCACAACCGTCATCGTTTCGAACGGCTTAAGAGGAATCTCGCCGATTTCCTCCGTGGAGTTCGAACGATAAATTTTTTTGTACGGCGGTTGCGGTCGAATTCGCGTCGACACCGGATTTCCCGTCACATTTTCAACGGTAACCGTCAACGATCCGCTGCCGCCGGGAACGGGTCGGATTTTGGAAATCACGACGTTCTCTTCGTTCTCGAATTTCAGCGGCGCCGGTTTCGGAGCGGCAAGCGTGTGTCCCGGCAACCGGATCAACGGTTGGCAAACCTGCCGTCCGAATCGTTGTGCAACGGCAACATCGAACGACGCGACGTACGGCCAAAGCCAATATTCATAACGGCCTTTTTTGCCGACATGGCTCACGAAGCCGCCGCTCTGAATTTGAGGCGTCCTGTCGTCGACGGGAACCCAATTGACGCCAAGCGTGTCGTTGCAGAACACGGCAAATCGTCGAAAGGAAATCCGGTCGTAATCATGTTTCCGCATTACGAAATCTTCGACCTCGAGTAATTTTTCATGGCTGTCAACGAACTTTTTGCCGCCGGGAATGTTAAACGGGAATGCAAAGAAAACGCCGCCGAGTTCTTTCTCCTTTGAACGCTCGATAAAATTTTCGATGCGAATTTTCTCCGTGTCATCAAAAATTGTAACACGGCGTTTGATAATAACTTCGGAAGAGGGAGCGGCCTCGATTTGCATTGTCGCAGCAAACGGACCGGAGGCGACAACGGTCAAGCGAAACGGCCCGAAGGGATGCCGAACTCCAGCGTCGATGACGGTGTACCGGTAGTCGTCCAATCCACCGGCGTCGACGAACTCGTGATCGTTTCCCTTGAGTTTGAGCGACGAAATTGTACCGTTTTTTTTGTTGATCACGAGCCGCACCGTGTCGTTCCCCATCTCGCCGGTTTCGACGTTAATGTACAGCGACGACGGAAGCTTCGGAACCTCTTGCGGCTCAACACGACTGAGCGGCATGAATCCGAGCTTCGGAACGCCGCTGGGCCTTTCTCCGAACTCGAAATTCGCATACAGGGAACAGGTCTTGCCGTCCGGATTGTCGACCGCTTGCACGGGAAGCACGTTCCCGACGTCGTTTTTGTACATAATGATCGGGGCATCCGGTTTCGGAGCGTTGCCGATGAAACAGATTCCCCAACGGTCCCGACTTCCGGTGTTGGCGACGAGCATGTCGGTTTGCGGACATTTTTTCAACGCCGGTGAATCGTCGACGATCCGGTCGACAAGCCCGTCGACTTTCTCCGGTTCATTTTGGGCAACGTCGAATTCGGACGACAAATCTTTCGTCGGATTCAAAAGCGACCAAAGCGTTTGAAGCTGCGTAAGTTTTTCCCAGTGTCGGGGTAGGAAAAATTCCACCTCCCCGAAACAAACCGTTGCGAATAATACGACAAGACACGCGGACAATAATCGTTTCATATTTTCGTTTTGGCGAAGGCTTGGAAAGGTAGGCGACCGATCGCCGAGCGGTCGCGTGCGGTACTCCGCACTGGAATTTGCCCGACTCCGGAGTACCGGACGTTGCCGCCCGGCGGTCGGCAACCTACCTGTTGACGCTTGCGTCTCACATTCCCCCAGTGTAAAATATCTCCGTTCGATAAACAACACTTATCCTCGAAAAACCATGGCATCGCATCAAAAAGTCTCACGGCGTTCGTTTTTGGGGTTGGCGGCAGCGGGGATCGCGGCTCCGTGGTTCGTCCCCGGCTCCGTGCTCGGCAAGGACGGTGTCGTCGCCCCGAGTAATCGGTTGACGCTCGCCGGAATCGGGATTCGACACCGGGGAACTTACGATCTCGGATTCATGTTGCAGCAGCCGGACGTCCAGTTTGTGGCAATTTGCGACGTCCAGCGGGACCGACGATTGGCGGTGAAGGAAATCGCCGACAAGAAATACGGCAACAGCGATTGCAAAATGTACCGCGACATGCGGGAAATGCTGGAGCGACCGGACATCGACACGGTGCTCATCGCGACCGGCGACCGTTGGCACACGGCGGCGTCGGTCCTTGCGGCAAGGGCGGGAAAAGACGTTTATAGTGAGAAGCCGTGCTGCATTTCGATCGACCAATGCCGCATTCTCGCCGAGGAAATGAAGCTCCACGGAACCGTGTTCCAAGCGGGAACGCAGCGGCGGAGCATCGAAAATTTTCGCGCGGCGGTCGAATTGGCCCGAAGCGGCAAGCTCGGCAAGATTCATACCGTTCACGCCTCGATTTACAATTTGCAGGTGATTCACGATTGGCTTCCCGGCGAACCGTTGCCGGACCGCGACTTTATCGATTGGGACCTTTGGCTCGGCCCGGCTCCGTGGCGTCCGTTCAACTCGAAATATGTCAACGGCGGTGGCGGAATGGGGTGGGCTGCTTGGCGGGCTCAATACGATTTCGATTCCGGCGCGAAATTGCACGATTGGGGGGCGCACACGGTCGATCTTTGCCAATGGGCGGTTACGAACGACGACACGGTGCCTGTTGAATACGAGGCGGACGGCGGAACGATTTACGCCCGTTACGAAAACGGCGTCAAACTCGTGATGCGGCCTGACGGTTGGCTCGGTTTGGGAACCTGTCCGATCCGTTTTGAGGGGAGCGATGGGTGGGTCGAGACCGGCGACACGGGACAGATTGCGACCTATCCGGAATCGTTACGCGGTGAGATGCATGTTTCAGCGGAGTTCGACGGCCTGTCGCCGATGGAGCATTGCCGCGATTTCTTCAACTGTGTGAAGACCCGGAAACAGCCGATCTGCAACGCCGACGTGGTAAGGCGTTCCCACATGGCGTGTCATGCGGCAGCGTTGGCGTGGAGCTTGGGACGCAAACTTCGGTTCGATCCCGTCAAGGAAGAGTTTATCGGCGACGACGAAGCGAACCGCCTTCGAATCCGCGCAATGCGCGAACCGTGGAATCTTTCCTGAAAGAAGACGCGAATGCGATGAATCGTCGATTCACCCAATCCAACGCCTCAAACCCAGGAATTGTTCGTTGCCGCCAATCGAAAAACGCTCACGGAAGATCGACAATCGCGATTTCCGCGGGAGGATAAGAACGCTTCCGAACGGATTCCTCTGGAAACGTCAAGAGAGAAAAATCAAAACGGTCATCGGACTCCACGGCCAAAATCGACCCCTTCGGAGCTGACGCTTTGAGTTGGTCGAGCATTTCAAGCATTTCGGCTTGGCGGTCGACGTAAAAACCGTACGGCGGTGAGCAAAAAATGATCCAAGGGGTTCCTTGCGGGTGTTCGGTTTTGTTTTTCGCCCAATAGAAAGCGTCGGTTTTTCGTAACTCGATCACATCCAAAAGATCAAGTCCCGCGATGTTCTGCCGTAACAATGCCGCCGTCGGAAGATGAATCTCGATCACCGTCGCCGAAACCGCGCCGCGGCTGATTGCCTCCAACGTCAACGCGCCCGTCCCGCCGAAAAGATCGATAACGTGCTTTCCCTTGATCGCCGGACCGATCAAATTGAAAACCGCTTCCCGAACCCGGTCCTTCATCGGTCGGACCCGATTGTCCCCAATGTATTGCAATTTCGTGCCGTGAAACTTGCCGCCGATGATGCGCAGGCCGACCGCGTCCTTCGCCCCCGGTTCGCTCCCGACGTTGCGACCCGCCTTCTTCGGCTTCTTCGAGCCGGACGGTTTGCTTTTCGGTGGCGACGGTTTTTCGGTGTATTTTCCTCGATTGTCGTCGTTGAGCTCGAAGATCGTGTCGCTGTTCGTGGAGTGACGTTTTTTCATGGTTATGTAAACAAAAGCCGGAAGGAAGACGGTAAAGTTAATCGGCGGCGCGAATATCCGTCCGTACGGCGAGTACGCCTTCCTTCCGGTTATTGTTTAATATTCGGGACGTTTTAAGATTTCGCCGAGAATGACCGCCTGGCGGATGCCGGTCGGTGTCGACAGTAATTGAAACAGTTCGGTGGCAAGCGGTGACTGTTGCGAGGCGGATGTTGTCGGTTCGTCATAAATACCGGTCAAGCTTTCCAACATCGGCTGAACGGTCGGTTCGACGGTCGGCGTCAACGTCAATCCACCGAGCGTTCCCGGATGAGCTTCAAAACGCGATCCTTCCCCTTGCGGGGCAAGCTGGCGGCTGAGCGCGACATTGGAAGCGGTCGTCGATTCCGGTTCAACGCCTCCCGTTCGTTTACGCTTCCGTTCTCTTTTCGCTCGATTGGAACCGGCGGGTTCCTCTTCTGTCGGTGTCGACGCAAAAGCATCGTGGAGCTGCTTCTGCATCTCCTTGTCATCAAGCGGTTTCTGGTCCTTTTTGGCCCCCTGTTCCGCAAGGAAACGAAACAGGATCGGACCGACAAGAACAAGCAGCGCAATGAGCAGCTTGATCACATCGCCCCCGCCGCCTCCGGCAGGCTGCCCCCAAAGTGTTGCGAAAACAATCGTGTTCATGGCGTATGATTGGGCGAATATCACGACTTGGCCGTCGGGACGGTGACTCGAGCAATCGAGCCGCGCATTTCGGTGTCCGATTGGATGTTCTTGAGACGATAATAATCCATGATCCCCAATTTGCCGCCGCCGATCGATTCGGCAATCGCCGTCGGAACTTCGGCTTCCGCTTCGACGACTTTCGCGCGACTTTCTTCGATCTTTGCGATGTTCTCCTGTTCGGCGGCGACCGCCAAGGCTCGGCGCCCTTCGGCTTTGGCGCGGGCGACACGGGTATCCGCTTCCGCTTGGTCCGCTTGAAGCCGGGCGCCGATGTTCTCGCCGACGTCGATGTCCGCGATGTCGATCGAGACGATTTCGAAAGTCGTTTCGGCGTCAAGGCGGCGGGCAAGCACCGCTTTGGAGATGCGGTCCGGATTTTCGAGCACCGCCCCATGCGTCTCCGCCGACCCGATCGCGCTGATGATCCCCTCGCCGACCCGGGCGATGATCGTGTCTTCCGTCGCTCCGCCGATCAACTGCTTCAAATTGGTCCGCACCGTGACGCGGACTTTCACCTTGAGCTGGATTCCGTTCTTGGCGACGCCGTCGAGCGTAAGTCGTCCTTTGGACGGCGCCGGACAATCGATCACTTTCGGGTAAACACTTGTCCTGACCGCTTCGAGAACGTCGCGGCCCGCCAAATCGATCGCGGTGGCCAACTTGTAATCAAGGTCGAAAATTTTCGCTTTGGTCGCCGCAATCATCGCCTGGATGACTTTCAACACGTTACCGCCGGACAGATAATGCGCTTCGAGCGATTTCGTCGTGACGACTTTATCGTCGAGTCCCGCCTGAACGGCCATGATTTTGCTGCGGAGGATCACTTCCGGGTTCACCTTTCGGAACGTCATGCCAAGCAGGTCGAGAATTCCGATTCCGGCGCCGGCGACAAACGATTGAATCCAAAGCGGCAAGAACCGCAGGACAACGAGCGCGACGATGATGAAAAGTAAAAGACAGAAACCGCCGACAACCAACCCAAAAACATGCATCGGGTCCGGCTGCGCAAAAAGTGTCAAGGTCATGGGAGCGGATGGGCAAAGGTGTGCGATCGGTCAACCACCCCCATTTTACCAATCCGGATCACGAAAAACAAGAACCGGCGAAATGGATTAACAAGATTGGCTCTTCCACGAGCCGGGAGCTGTGCTCCCGACTCATTTTTCGGCAATGGTCTTACGTGACGACGAAGGCGACGTCGAGCTTTTCCTTATCGTACATTTGCGAGATCGGTGTCGTACGTTTTCCAGTCGGACTCCTGTTGGATGAGTCCCTCCGCTTTCTTCACCCGGAGACAGTCGAGCATTTTCGGACGCTTATAGTCGCTGACCGCGACGATCCGCCCCCGTTTCGGCGGAATATGGTCCATCAACTGTCGGGAGCGGCAACGCCGACGGATGCCTGTTGCAGAAACCGACGACGGGATTCGATCGATGAATTCTGCATGATTGTCTGTTTGGCGATCAGGGTGAAAATGTGGTTGTTGTTGAGAACGGCCCGAACTACCGTCCTCTCTCCCACCGGGAGAGGGTTAGGGTGAGGGGTTTTGTGCTGCCAATAAAGGAAAATCGTCAAGGTAAACCAATTCGCTCCACTTTGGGGTCCTCAATTCTTATCCCCGTTTTCAGGTCGAACGCCCCTCACCCTCCCCTCTCCCGAGGGAAAGGGGGGAAACCAACACGTTTTCACGCCAACGACGGTGCTTTGCGTGGCAGCGATTGGCGGACGTCGATTCCTTTTTCCTGTTCGTCTTTCTTTTGCGACATCATGTTCGAGATGAACGCCTCGGCGACCAAGCCGATCAGCACCGCCCAGAGGAACGCATCCCAAAGGCTCGTTCCTCGTTTGAGTTGGTCGAACGTCGTGTTGACCTGCTCTCCGGCGTTCGCGAAGACGACCGGCGTGTTGCCGAACCGTGTTTTCGCTTCCTCGGCGGTTAAACTGGCGGCGTCGAGTTCGTCGCCGTTGACGTTGACCGAGAACGGAATCTGCGTTTGCCTCGCCGATTCGAGCGGACGAAGAAGATAAACGCCGACCTGGTCCGTGTCTTCGAAGACGAACGTGTTCGTCGGTTTGCCGTCGGCTCCCTTTTTCAGTTCACGCGGCAGGATCGCCCCGGACGGCGGAATGATCTCGACCGACTTCGGAACGTCATCGTCCTTGAACGTGAACGTGATCGGCTGCCCGGCGACCGTTTGGAGCCGCGTCTGTTCGATTCCCGCCAACTGGAAGACCAATTGGTTGATCATCGGCACAAAAATCGGGCGAATCGGAAGGTTCGACCACGAAACGTGAACACCGGTCCCGAGCATCGTGACGGTTCCGTTACCGACTTTTCGCTGGACGATAAGCGGTTGGCCGTCGTTCAATTTCGCCAACGCCGGAATCGAACCGCCGACCGTGTTCGACGTATCGAATGGAACCCGTTTGTAAACGAGGACTTTCGTGAACAGATCGCGCGGACTGACGAGGTTTCGGAACGCCGGAAAACTTCCGTCGAGCATGTCGATGTTCCAAGAGTCCTGTCCGGCGTCGATGTCGGGAATCTGGATCTCCTGGATCGGAGCGGGAAGGAGTTTACCTCCCTCTTCGGTGTTAAGCTGGTCGTAATCTTCCGCGACGATGTTGTCGCCACAGGTCCAAATCAGGTTCCCTCCCTTTTCAACGTATTGAACGAGTCGGTCGGCGGTGTCCTTGTCCGGCGCCGGAAGATTGACGCAGAACACGGCGGCATAGTTTTGGAGCGGTTCGGTGAGAAGTTCTTCCTTCGACAGCGTCGTCAGCCGAACCGGCGAGACGCCGCCGGCGCCGGTCGAGAGCGCTTTCTCGATGTAATACGTCTCCTCAAGGAACGGGATTTCGTGCTTCATCGGTTTGACGAGCGCCACGGGAATTCCCTGATCGACCTCCATGGCGAAGAAGAGTTTGTCGTCTTGCGGGCAACCGTCGTTCCCCGCCAAGCGGACTTCGCCCTTATGTAGACCGCCGCGATCGAAGATGATCGTGAATTGGTGCACCGCTTCCCCTTTCGGGTCGAGCTTGATGTCGGTGCTGCTGTACTGCTTGATCCCGTTGACGAAGACGTCGAGCCGCCGCGTTTGTTCGAGGTTCGCCTCGTTTTTGAGCAGAACCCCCATCGGAACGGGGACTTGCGCGATCGGGAGGACGTTTTTCATGTCGAGCCGCGCCAAGCCGACGTTCGGTTTCGGCGACTGATTGCAGTTCACCAACACGACGGGGATTTTGAGCATTTCTTTCCGTTCGGCGGCGTTCAGGTCGTCCGGTTCCTGTTTCGTTTTCGCAAGTTGTTGCTCGACCTCAGCGGCGGCGGGCGTTTCGGGAGTTTCAGCCGGTTTGTCCCCCGGCGTTGCTTCCGGGGCTTTCGCTCCGCCGGCAGGCATTTCGGCGACGATTCCCTGCCAGGAAACGGTTTGCTGGTCGCTGATCACGAAGATCAGTTTCGACGGCGTCTGCGCCTTGACGAGAATCCCCCGCGCTTGTTGGAGGGCGGCGGCAAGATCCGCTTTTTCATACGAAACCTTGGTTTCCCGGAGAACCTTGCGGACCTTGTCCTGACTCGTGAAAAGTTGTCCGTTTTCGGGGAACGTCGGACCGCACGGAACGATCACGGCGACATTGTCGCCACGACCGAGTTCGTCGAGAATCTTTTCCGCCGATCCGATCGCGGTTTCCATTCGAGGCCGATCGCCGTCGACGAGTCCCATGCTCGCTGAGTTGTCGAGCACGATCACCGCCGAGGTTTGCGCCCCGCCCCAGAGATTGCTCAGGTTTCGGATCGTCGGGTTGGCGAGCCCCAAGGCGATCAAGAGGAGCACCGCCATCCGGACGAGCATCAGAAAGAGGTCCTGAATACGGCGTTTGTTCCGTGTCTTCTGCTCGCTGATCCGAATGAACCGAAGCGACGCAAACGGGAGTTCACGCAGGTTCTGCCGATGAATCATGTGGATGAACACCGGAATCGCCGCCGCAAGGCCGCACGCCAAAAAACCGATCGAAAGAAATGTCATCGTTCTCGAAACGTAAAAAAAGAGGGGGATGCCCCGGCAACGGCCCTCCATTTTAGCGACAATCGAGTCGGGATACCAGATACTCGAACAGAAAGATTCGGAAAGAGATTATTTCGCGAATGCGGGCGAGAGGATTCGAACCTCCACGCCTTGCGGCACCAGATCCTAAAGTTTGGACGTTTGTAATGCTTAACGTATTGTCAAACAATAAACTTACGCAAGAATTAAAACTTCACTTGGACTAAATTTGACGGCATGTGACCTTTTTGCATAAAAATACCACCCCCCGAAAGGGTGGCGTCGGTTGCATGAATGGAGTCGGGAGGCCGATAAGTCAAGTAAATTCCAGTCTTCCGAGATTCCGCAACGCCGGGGAGAAGGTCTTCAGTTTCATCGGAAACGACATCCGTTGCTGACGACCTCCATTGTTGAAACAAGGAACACCGCCAACGATAGATATAATCGTAGAACGATTTCAGACTTTTTTTGTCGGGGCGGCGTGTTTCTTCCAGCAGGGTCGGCAATGTCATCCAGCGTTTCTCCGATGATTACAGCACGCAGTTGCACCGGCCGAGGGCGTCTTGTATTCCAAGTGTTTCGAACATGCCGTGGGTTTCGAGGCAGAGGCCGATTTCAAGATCGGGGCTTACACGTTTCGCCGTTTGGATCAAGTGCCGATAACCTCTCTC
>JAVBPI010000117.1:0-12329 GCA_031549705.1 Thermoguttaceae bacterium | reverse complement strand
CGTCGACGTCGAATTCGTTTTGCGTTTCGCCGTCGATGTTTTGGTACATCGGGATTCGTTTTCCCGCCGCATACGCCCAACCGCCGCCGTAAGGATTCGCCGGATCGAAATTCGGATATCGTGCCAGATGTTGCCGTTTGCCGTCGAAAATCAGTTGCCGGAAATAGACGTTGCCGATTCCCTCGGCTTTCATGTCGGCCTTGAGAATTTTTCCTTCATGCGGTACGAAATTCTTAACCGCCTTGCCGCCGACGAGGACCGGCTTTTCGTTCGGAAACGCTTTGTACACGGTCGGAGCCGCTTCGGTTCCGGAGTCTTTCGGTCCGAACTTGATCCCGTTCGGCAGGAAATACGTGCCGCCACGCAGGATCACCTCGACGGAATCCGTGTTGCCGGAGTTCCGCACCTTGCGGATTTCGTCCCTTGCCCGTTCGACGGTTGCGAACGGAGCGTCTTTCGAGCCGGCGGCCGTGTCGTTGCCGGTCGGAGCGACATGAAATTGCGTCGGCGCGGCGAAACCGACCGAACAGAAAATGAAAATGCCGAAGATTGCAGGAAAAATGTTTTTCATGAGAAATCGTTGGAAACAGGAAAAATGTGAAACCGATACGATGATACCTTGTCGCGGCAGCACTTGCAACAATCCGGACGCAAGAAGATATATTCCATTTTTCCGAAAGTTTCTCTTGACATGGGTTTTCAGTCGTGCTATTCTGAAAGCATGTGCTACTGGAAAAGCACTTTTGCTTTTTATCGGAGAAACGCCATGCCGCAACAAACGCCTCGCCTTGAATCGCTTGCCGCTCGGGAACGGCAAGTCGTTGAAGCCGTCTACAAACTGAATGAAGCGTCGGTCAACGACGTCCTTGCCAACATTCCCGACCCGCCGTCCTACAGCGCGATTCGGGCGATGCTCAACATGCTCGTCCAAAAAGGGCATCTGAATTATCGTTGCGTCAAGAACAAGTATTTTTACCGGCCCGTCGTCGGCAAGGAATCCGCCCAAAAATCGGTGATCCGGAACATGCTCGACACGTTCTTCGCCGGAAAGCCGACCGAAGCGGTCGCCGCGCTGCTCGACGTCGCCGCCGCCGACCTGGCCGAAGACGATTATCGGGATCTGAAAAAAATGATCGAAACCGCGAGAAAAGGAGGACGGTAACATGATTTTCGAATATTTCGTCCCGTTATTATTCAGCGCAACGCTCCTGTTGCTCCTTTCTTCCGTCGTCGCTTTTTTGGCACGAAAAACAGCGGCATCGGTGCGTCATCGGGTTTGGAGTTCGACCGTCGTCGGCTTGCTCCTGTTGCCGTTGCTCGTCGCTTTCCTGCCGAGACAGCCGCTGGCGACGATCCCGGTGAACATCGTGGAATCGCCGATAATCGAACCCGTCGCCGCAACGAATCCTATTGCCGCACCGAAATTCATCTCCCGAGACTTCCGTTCACCGCCGTTTGCCAATGAAATTCCCGCCGCGCAATTTCACGAGCCGGGACCTGTGCTCCCGACTCCGATGTCGATGTCGCCCCAAACGCCGCCTCCGGCGCCGCAGTTTCAGCAACCGCAAGCGGTAAAGTCGGAACCGCAAGTTGCGGCACGTCCGAGCGAACCGCTCAAAATACTTCTGACCGTTTGGGGCATCGGCACGGGAGCATTGCTGTTCCGTTTGGCATTGTCTCTCGTATCAGTCCGTCTTTTAATGCAACGATTATCTCCGCTCGACGATCCGGAGATCGAACGGACCGCGATGGAAATCGCCTCGAAATTGAACGTTCGACGTCCGATCCGGTTTTTTCGGAGCGAAGTCGGCACAATTCCGTTCACGGTCGGCGTGTTTCGTCCTGGCGTGGTGCTCCCGGCGGAAGTTTCCCAGTGGAGCGAATCTCGCCGACGCGGCGTGTTGACTCACGAACTGGGACATGTTGCGCGCACCGACGTTCTTTGGCAAATTCTGTGCAAAATTGTGGTGGCGTTTTATTGGTTCCATCCGCTGGTCTGGTTGGCGGCGTGGCGGATTCGGGTTGAACGGGAACTCGCCTGTGACGACTTGGTGCTGCTGCACGGGGCTTTGCCGAGTGATTACGCCTCGGTGCTGCTCGAACTGGCGGACAAGTTGAAAGGCCGTGATCGGAAACATGTGCTCGGTTGCACCGTGGCGATGGCCCGTCGAAATGCCGTTCGGCAACGCATCGTGTCGATCTTAAACCCGACAACACGCCGCACACCGCTCGGTAAGATCGGCTCGGCGTTGTTGTTCATGGTCGCCGCCGTCGGAATTTCCGTTGCGGCAATGCTCGGCCCCCCGGAAGAGCAACGCCCCAACGAGCCGGGACCTACGGTCCCGACCCGTTCTGAAACCGTCAAAAAACCGTACGTTTACACCTTGGGCCGACCGAACATCATTTCCGTGCAGCTCAACTCCGACCGTGCCGACTCCTCCAAGGCGAAACAAATCAACGGTCAACACCTGATCGGGCCGGACGGTTTCATCACCCTCGGCGATTTAGGGCGAATCCAAGTCGATGGTTTGACGCTGACGGAATGCGAAGAGGCGATTCATTTTCACCTGAAACAACAGCTCGGCGGCGTTCCCTTTACGATCAAGGTTTCGGTCACCGCGAAAAACAGCAAGGAGTATTTCATCATTTACCGCAGTTCAACCAACGGTGAACAAACGGTGGCGTTTCCGTGGGACGGCGACAATCCCCCCACGGTCGTAAGGGCGATGAAGGAAATGAACGGACTCCATCCCGACTGCAAGAGAACGATGCAGTTGGCCAATCCGATAACGAAACGGAATATCGTCGTCGATTTCGATGCCGCCCTGAAAGCGAAGCCGGGCGACGACGCCAATCCTTTCCTGGAAAACGGCGATCGACTCTGTCTCTTTGAGAACGACGCCAAGAAACCCGCCAGCTTGTTGCTGGCGGTAATCGACCCCGACGGCAAACCATTGCCGAACATCGAAGTCGAGCTCCGAATGTCGCCGCAGCCGAAGGAATGGACGGGAAAAACGGAACTATTCGTTCGTAAATCCCGTTACGGTGCGTATGTAAAAACCGACGACAATGGAACCGTCCCGATTTTATTACCGGACGAAAAAATCGACAATTTGAGTTGTTCCGTCAGGACCGAAGGATACACCCCGTTCAACGCCGCCTGGAAGAACGTGATTCCGTCCGAATATTCGATGAAGCTCGACAAAGCCGCGACCGTCGGCGCGCTCTTCGTGAACGAAAAGAACGAACCCGTCGCTGGGGTCGACGTGTCTCCAAGTGTCGAGTACAAAAAACGGGAGGACGATCTCTCGCAACTCGGAATGGGCGGCAAATTCGCATCGGACAAGAATGGCGTCTGGACGTTCGGTTCCGCGCCGATCCCGCCGGGAAAATTGCGCGTCGAAATTTCGCACCCGGAATACGTCCCGCTCGGAATGAGCCTGCCGCTCGACGAATACGGGGTCGACGACAACGGCGTGCCGAAGAAAAAGATCGTTCTCGATTTCGGTAACGTGGTCACCGGAAAGATAACCGACGAAACCGGCAAGCCGCTCGCCGACGCGCGGGTTCGAGCCCGATTTCTCAACATCGAAAGGGAAGCGAAGACCGACGAACATGGTAATTATCGTTTCACAGCGTTCCCTGAAGGAAAACAACGGATATTCGCAACGGCAAAAGGCCGTGCTCCCGAGGTGCGAAACGTCGACGTAACGAAAGACGGTCCGAAAGAAAAATCCGGAGTCGATTTCAAGCTCCGGCCCGGCGGAACGGTCAAGGTTGTCGTTACGGAAAAAGACGGCAAGCCGATCCCCAAGACTCGGATTTTCTTCCAGCGCTGGCACGACATGCACAGCAGTCTTGAAGAAAATCACGGCCTCGACATGACGTTCAATTATACGGACGAAAAAGGTGCCTGGATCTGGAACGAATCGCCGCCGGATGGTGTTTTCTTCGACATCTGCGCGCCCGGCAAGATGCAACTCGGACAACAACGGCTCATACCCAGCACCGAGGAATATCGCTTCACGCCGCCGTCGGAGATTACCGTTACGGGAAAAGTCGTCGACGCGGAAACGGGAAAACCGATCCCAAAGATGACTGTCGTTCCCGCTTGGTTCAGCGGCGGACACCACGACAACGGCCCGCACTGGGAAGTTGGAAGGCGTTATGAAGCCGTCGACGGAAAATATCGCTTCGCAACGACGTCATCGAGAGACGGCTACGGATTCCGTATCGAAGCGGATGGCTACACACCGTTCGATTCACGCCGAATCAACGGAGACGAGGGCGGTTTCACGATCGACGTCGCCTTGAAAAAAGGGCGCGACATTGCCCCGACCGTGCTCGACGCTGACGGCAAACCTGTCGTCGGTGTGGAAATTTTGCTTGGAATTCCCGGTTCGCAGATCAACGTCAACAACGGCGAGCCCGGACTGTCGACCTTCTGCGACCGTAGCAGGACGGACAAGGACGGCAAGTTCCATTTTCCGCCACAAAAAGAGGGATACGAACTGATCCTGCTCCATCCGAACGGCGTGGCATGGGTCTTCGGCGAACCCGATGCCCCGCCGCAAGCGATCACGTTGGAACCCTGGGCGAAGATCGACGGCGTCCTGAAAATAGGTGCTCCGAAAGCGAAACAGGAAACCGTAACGATTTCAATGACGTCCCGTTCCCGTCCCGGCAAAGAACGATATTTGGACCGTGAATCCTTGAGCGCCGTCCGTTTCGAGGATTCCGTTCAAACCGATGCCGAAGGCAAGTTTATGTTCGATAAAGTCCTTCCGGGGCGTGTGTCCGTCGGGCAGAGCATCACATTTGCAAAAGGGAAGCGATCGGCGTCGATGACGACTTCGTACAACAAAAGACTCGATCTGAAGCCGGGCGAAACAGCGAACGTCGTGATCGGCGGCACCGGAACAACTGTTATCGGAATACTTGAAGCACCAAAGAATTACGACGACAAAGCGGATTGGAATTTCTGCCTCGTTCGATTGAATCAAATCGAGACCCCGAAATTCTCAAGAACTCCGGACGAAATCGCGAACATGATCCCGGACAATATTCGAAACGAAAAAGATCTTCAAAAACGGGAGAAGCTACAATCGGAATGGAACGCAACGGAAGTCGGCAAGAAATACCTCGAAGCACGCCAAGCGTTCCTTGTCAAGGCGGAAATCGCGATGAATGAACAAGAAACGTTCAATCTACCTCGGCTTGAAAGCATCGCATCGCCTGTTGCTGCAGACGGTTCGTTTCGACTCGAAGCGGTACCTGCCGGAAAATGGGAGCTCAGTACCCGGCTGACCGAAGCCGGGGAGGACATGCAACCGGTAGGTTCTCTTCAGCGTGAAATTAACGTCCCGGAAAAAGAGGAGGGCACTCCCTTCGATCTCGGGACGTTGCCCTTGGAATCGGCCTCGAAAAAGAAAGAAGGTGTTTCCGTAACGGGACATGTGACCGACGAAGAAGGAAAACCGATAGCAGACGCCGTCATTGCCGGAAGCACTTCTTTCGGAAAAAACAATTACGAAACAAAAACAGATGCCGACGGCAGGTATTCGTTGGAAAATTTTCCGGAAACGGCATCAGCGGTACTCATCGTATGGAAATCAGGGAAAGCGGCCGATCTGAAAACATTCACCGTCGACCCTAAAGCTCCACCGGTCGTTAATTTCACGCTGAAAACACCCAAGCAGCCGATCCGTCTCAAGCTCGTCGACAAGGGGGGGAAACCGCTGGCCGGTTTTTATGTAACGATTCCGGATTGGGGATCGATTCGTAATCCGTCGGCGGTGCTGCTAAACGGTACAACGCAGTTTCCCATGACGGATGAAAACGGCCGCTTCGTTTGGAACGAGGCTCCCGATCACGAAGTCTTTCTCGATCTGAATTACCGTGACTGGAAAAGTTCGCCGTACATGGATATTCGTGGACAAAAATTCCGGCCTCGGGACGAGGAGTATGTCCTGACCGCCCCACCGAAGTTGGAGATTTCCGGTAATGTTGTCGACGCGGAAACCGGCAAACCGATTCATGAATTCAAAACGCTTTGGGGTACCGGACACCGGGAAGTCGGCGAGATCACTTGGGACCTGCATCTAAACTCCGGCAAAGAAGGGATTTACGCTCTTTCCGAAACATTTCCCTCGAAGCGGTTTTTTGTTCGCATCACCGCGGACGGATACGAGCCCGCCGATTCACGTACGATTTTACCGGATGAAGGAAAGATCAACATCGACTTTTCGCTCCGGAAAATGTCGGCAGAGAAGTCGGCGAAACTCGTCCAAGGAACAGTCTTGACTCCTGAAGGGGAACCGGCCGGCGGAACGACTGTTGCCATGGTAACACTGGGACACCAGCCACCGTTTTTCGAACACGGCAAAGTCCGCGGCGGCTCCGAACCGTTCGTGATCCATTGCGACATCGCCGGAAAATTCAAATTCAGCGATATCGACTTCGAAACCGAACGAAAAAACATTCGGGCCATTTCGTTGGGGAAGAGATACGATTATATTCTGTATTTCCTGCACGATTCCGGGTACCGTCGCGTCAAACAGGACGAAATGGAAACGATCCTCAAGGAGAAGAAACCGATTTCGCTCGAAAAGTGGGGACGTATCGAAGGAACACTTTTGATCGGCGCCCAGCCTGCACAAACACAGCGAATCCGGGCGACCTTTCAATTCATGGACAATAACACTGCCGACGACAGCGCTCCATTGGCGGGTTTTTCATACGATGGAATTCGGACCGACGAAAACGGCAATTTCGCAATCGAAAGGATTCCGCGAGGAGAATTAACCCTTTCACGTTTGATCTCCCTCGACAGGTCAGGATGGAACTCCAGCTTCAGTGGGGACAAAACCGTTCTTCGGATCGATTCCGGTCAAACGCGGAAAATTCAACTTGGGGGCAACGGTCGTCCCGTCATCGGCAAAGTTATTTCACCGATTTCCGTCACCGAAAAACCGGACTGGAGCTACGCAGTCATTCGTGTCTATTCCGGTAACGACATTGAAAAATCGCCGCAAGGCGAGCCGCTCTTCTTTGCACGACAGCGGCAAATGCTCGCATCGGATTTGTCGAAGATCCTCCCGGATTCGCTGAAAACCGTCGGAACCGACCGACAACGCTGGACTTATGAATTCGACAAGTGGATTCATGAAACCGAAGACGGAAAACGTTACGCCGCCGAATCGAAACGGCTGTCGACCCGTGATATCCTCGAACGAGTGAACGAAGCCTGTTGGCCTGTTTCCGGCGATGGCACGTTCCGTCTTGATGATGTAAAGCCGGGTGAATACCGACTTGATGTCGAACTGTACGCCCCACCAACGTATGAGCGACCGTATGATCAAGGCAAATTTCTCGGTTGGGTCGCCAAAAGCTTTGTCGTTGCGCTTCTCCCCGGAGGCATTTCCGAGGACCCGGTCGAACTTGGAGAGTTGACTCTTATTCCGTCCGAAAACAAATCGGAACAGAGCACTCAATCTATCTCCGCCCACATGCCGGCGACTCGGGAACCGGAAGATCCATTGGCCGTGCCGGAGAAATGGACGGTTTCCGTTCGCGATGAAAACGCCAAACCGCTTGAAGACGTCGAACTTTACCTCAACATAGGGGGTAACAAAATCGGCGATATGGATCGTTTTCGCGAAAAGGTAAAAACCGATAAGGACGGGACTTACGTTTTCGACCTCGAAAGGATCAGGGACAAGAATTTCGGACCGTTCCGGCTCTGGACTTCAAAGCCCGGTTACGTCCCCCTCTTTTCGAATTGGGATCGGCTCTCCTTGCCGTACAAACCGATTCCTAAACGTTGCGATATTGTCATGAAGAAAGAGACCTCGCTGTCCGGGAAAGTCGTCGACGAAGGCGGCAAACCGGTCAAAGGGGTCGCGGTCAAGGAACCAACCCCTTTGCCTTCTTCGATGGCGCTCAACGTGTTCGGCTACGACGGCGAATCGATTTCGAACGCGGCGGTCGAGTTGGAAACCTATCCCGGTCTGGCGAAAATCGATACACTGAACGGCGAATTTGTCGAAAAAAAAGGACGCTCCCATTATTTCAAAACCGATGTGAACGGCCGCCTTGTCGTGAAGCAACCGACGGACAAAATCGTGTCGATGAGTTATCGCATCAATATTTCCGGTTATGCTCCGGCATTCCTGCGATGGGAAAACATCAACGACGCCAACGGTCTTCCCGCGGAATATTCCGTGATGCTTGATGCCGGACAATCGGTCGGCGGAATACTCGTTGACGAAAACGGAAAGCCGGTCGCCGGAGCGGAAGTTTCGCCTTTCATTTCACCGATCAAGCGAACCGAAGACCTGCAATCGCTCGGCGGCGGTCATTCTTGTACGACGAATGCCGAAGGGCGATGGCGATTCGATTCCGTCCCGAAAAGTTACGGCACGCTGAAGCTCGAAATCAAGCACCCCGATTTCATGGCGTTCAAACCGGAGATTTCGACGAAAGTTTATTCGCTACAAAAAAACGAAACACCGGCCGCCAAACTCGTGGTACCGCGCGGTCGGACGGCGACCGGCACGATTCTCGATGCTGAGGGCAAACCGATTCATGGGGCGGTGATCCAAACCATTTTTCTCAACGACCGTCGCCAAACGGTGTCGGACGTACAAGGAAAATACACACTTCGGGGAATTCCCGTCGGCGATCTGAAAATTGTCGTTACGGCAACGGGGAAAGCGCCCGGTTTCCAAAAGATCGACGTCAGGCCGGACTCGAAAGCGATTCTCGACGGCATCGATTTCAAACTGGACTCCGGCGGGACGATCAAGCTCCATATCGTTGATCGGGACGGCAAACCGTGTCCGAAAGCAAGTGTTTCCTGCGGCGAATGGATCATGGAGTTCGGCGGTTTTGCTTTCGCGGTTCCCCATCATGATGCCGACGAAAACGGCAACTGGATCTGGAACGAATCGCCCAACCGTGATTTGACGCTCAGCATTTACAAGTCCGGTTTGATGACGACGAAAATCAAAGTCGTTCCTCGTAACGAACCGTACACGGTCATGATGCAGCCACCGTTCGAGATCGTCGGTTCCGTCACCGATGCGGCGACCGGAAAACCCGTTACGGAATACAACCTGATTCCCGGCTGGATCAGTCCCGGCGACAGGATTTCCGGCGAGATCGTCAATTGGGTGCGAGACCGGTCTCAAGCGTTCAAAGGGACGGATTATCGTTTCACGACGACCGACGACACGACGAAGGCGTATCGACTGCGAATCGAGTCGGCCGATTACATCGCCGCCGAATCCCGCAACGTACTGCCTGACGAGAAAAACGTACGGATCGATTTCGTTCTGAAAAAAGCGGAGCAACTCGAATCGACGGTTCTTCTTCCGGGCAATGAAAAAATGACCGCATCACGAGCGGAAGTTTATCTCTTCGATGAAAACTCCCAGGGAAATCTCCGTAACGGAAAAATCGCACTCGAACTTTCCGGGACGGCGACTTTTGCCGACGAAAACGGTCGATTCTCGCTTCCGCCATGGGACAAACCGTTCACGCTTTGGGTTGTTCATCCGAAGGGCTTTGCGCGGATATTGCCCGGGGAATTCAAGCCGAAGGATGGCATTCGCCTGACGTCGTGGAGCCGTGTCGAGGGAACCGTGTGGAATGGAACCAAACCGGCTGTCGATGCGAAAATCGCCTTGAACCGTTTCGGCAAACCGAATGAATACGAATCGTACGGAAAAGGAATGCCAAACTTCCATGTTCGCTATGCCACGAAATCGGACGAAAATGGAAAATATTCGTTTGATTTCGTCCTGCCGGGTGAAGGAACGGCGGCACGAGCCGTCGAAAACCTCGAAGCTCAAGCGACCGGCAGCGGCGGGGGGCGTTACGCATATCCCGCACCGTTCGACATCAAGCCGGGCGAAACCGCGACGGTCAAGGTCGGCGGCAAAGGACGGCCCGTGATCGGAAAATTCGTTCTCGAAAATGGAACCGCGGATTGGACCAGGGGAATCTTAACCGCCAACCGCCCCGATGCGACGATCGCCGCTCCCGTTCAAACGGACGGTAGTTTTCGTATTGAAAATGTTCCAGCGGGAAAATTTACGCTGGAAGTCGATGTTCCCATCAACAACAAAATGATTTATTCGCTGAAAAACGACGTCGAGATTCCCACGATTTCAGGAGAGGTCTCCGATGATGTTTTCGACCTCGGAACGTTGACGCTCGCCACTCCGGTCATGGGACTGCGCGATACTTCGTCTTCGACACTTGACAAAGAAAAGAAAACATTCACATTGACAGTTCTCGATAACGCCGACAAGCCGATTCCGGGAGCGAAATTGATGTACGGTGGTGAACCATTGCCGAAAGAACTCGCTCAAAAGAAAAACCGTGCGGAAACCGACAAAAACGGAAAATTCGTCGTCGAATTTCTCCCCGCCGCTTCACCGAAGTTTTTCCTATTGGTCGTCGACACGCCGGGATACTCGCCGTATTTCGCGGTCTGGAAGACCCCGGAAACCGATCCCGTGCCGGAATCATTTATCGTAACATTGGAGAAAGCGATCACGGTCGGCGGTCTCGTTACGGATTCGCAAGGAAACCCGCTCGCCGGAGTCAACCTGAATTTCTCGATCCCCTGGGAAAATCGCTGCCGGGTTCGAATGGAGCATCACGCCCACATGGTCGAGGTCACGACGGACGAACAGGGGCGCTGGAAATACGAGTCGATTCCACCGTCCCTGCTTGAGCACGACGTGTTCTGCCGCCTCAACGGCAAGGGGTTCAAACCGATCGAAGAATCGCGACGGCTCTCCGAATTCCTTCCCGATGCCGCTGGAAAATTCCACGGCAAGTTCATCTTGACGCCGGGAATCGCCGTCAAGGGAAAAATATCGGACGAAAACGGCAAGCCGGTCGAAGGGGCGGCCGTCGTCGGATGTTATGCCGAAGCCCGGGGGGATACCGTCGTCAAGACCGGCGAGAACGGCGAATATTCGTTTGAAAATTGGCCGGAAGCCGAAGCGGCGTATGTCGGCGTTTGGACGAACGGTAAAAAGGCCGCGTTGAAAACGTTTTCCGTGACGACAAAAACGCCGCCGACAGTCGATTTCGTTTTGGAACCGATCGGCAAACCGGTCAAATTCAAGATTGTCGACAAGGGCGGCAAGCCGCTTAAGGGATTCTCGATTTGTCTCGAACGCTGGGGAAAGAATCGCCTGATCAGCAGCGTGCTCCTCCAAGGCAAGCAGGGACGACCGCAAACCGACGAGAACGGCTGCTGGACTTGGACCGTCGCTCCGGATGAGGAAACCGTCTTCGACATTCTCCCTCCCGAAACCGAGCGATTCATGTATTTCCGTGGCGTTAAAGTCGTGCCCCGGGACGAAGAGTATCTCCTCACGGCGATCCCGGCGCTGAAGATTTCCGGAAATGTTTTCGATACGGAAACGAACAAGCCGGTCCCCGTTTTCAAGGTTTATTGGGGAGTCCGTTGGGAGGAAAGCGACTCGAAACGGGATGACTATTGGGAGGTTCGCCCCAACGTCGGCGGGGACGGAGTCTACCGATTGACGGAAACCGAACCACGTCCCGGTTATCGTCTCAAAATCGAAGCGGACGGTTTCGAAACATCGGAGTCGCGGCCCATTCAAGCCGACGAAGGAACGATCACCATCGACGTCCCGATGAAAAAACTGTCGCCGGATCAAGCGAAGGGAATATTCGGGACGATTTTGACGCCGGACGGAAAACCGGCAAGTGGAGCCCAGATCGGCATGGCGACCCAACGAGGCGGCCTCAATATTCGCAACGGTTATTTCGAGAACGTCAGGGAACCTTTCATCACGACGACGGGCCGCAATGGAAAGTTCAAGTTTCCATACGTCGATTTTGCCGCGCAACGGGAAAAGAATTCTTATCCGAAACCCTGGAAGGTCGCCGACTACACGTTGGTCATCATGCACCGCAGCGGCGTCAAAGCGGTCAGCCAGAAAGCGATGGAAGAAGCGATTCGCGACGACAAGCCGATCACGCTCGAACCGTGGGGCCGCCTTGAAGGAACACTCTTTCACGGAACATCCCTTGGCAAGAGCGAACCAATCTGGGGGAACGCCTGGTTCGGTGGTGAACGAAGCGTCCAAACGAGCGACGACGACACGCCGGATTATGTGATCGAACCGTCCTCTTGTTTTTTGTACGAAGAGCAAACCGACAGCGAAGGAAAATTTTCGTTCGGCCGTGTTCCGCCGGGGTCCGCGCAAATCGGACTCTCCATTCAAACGAAAGCGGGAAGTGTTCTTTCGCATCGGGTGAAAGCCGATGTTCCCGCCGGA
>JAVBPI010000166.1:0-7808 GCA_031549705.1 Thermoguttaceae bacterium | reverse complement strand
ATTTTAGGATTGGATTCGAACGAAGAAAATTGGGATATTCAGGTCGATGCCGCTCTTGACGGTGCGAAGATCGAAGAAACCGATTGGGGTGGGCAGGAAGTCGTCGGAAATCAAATTATCGAAGGAAAAGTCGTCCGTATCGAAAACGATCATGTGATTCTCGATGTCGGATACAAGAGCGAGGGAATCATTCCGCTCAACGAGTGGGAAGAGGACGAAGAGCCTCCGAAGCCCGGCGATCTTATCAAGGTTTTGGTCGAAGAGCTTGAAGATGAACAGACCGGCCAGGAACTCCGCGGCATGGTCAATCTGAGCAAAAAGAAAGCGGCGAAGATCGAAGCGTGGGACAACATGATGAAGTCGGTCAAAGAGAACGACATCGTCAAAGGTATGGTTCTCCGCAAAATCAAGGGCGGCTTGCTCGTCGATATCGGCGTCCCGGTCTTTCTCCCGGCGAGCCAGGTCGATGTCCGGCGTCCGAACGACATCGGCGAATATATCGGCAAGGAAATCGACTGCAAGGTCCTCAAGATCGACGAAGCCCGACGTAATATCGTCGTCAGCCGCCGTGCGATGATCGAGAGCGAACGAGCCGAAAAGAAGACCGCGCTGCTCAACCAACTGCACGAAGGGGAAATTCGCAAAGGAACGATCAAGAACATTGCCGACTTCGGCGCGTTCATCGATCTCGGCGGAATCGACGGCCTGCTTCACATCACTGACATGAGCTGGGGCCGGATCAGCAACCCGAACGAAATGGTCAAGCTCGACCAGGAAATCGAAGTCGTGATCCTTGCGATCGACCGTGAAAAGGAAAAGATTTCGCTTGGACTCAAGCAGAAGACCGCCAGTCCGTGGGCGAACGTCGAAGATAAATATCCGGTCGGCTCGAAGGTCAAGGGAACCGTCGTCAATGTGATGAGCTACGGAGCCTTCGTCAAACTCGAAGAAGGAATCGAAGGGCTCGTTCATATCAGTGAAATGTCTTGGACGAAGCGAATCAGCCATCCGAGCGAAATTCTGCAAGTCGGCGACGAAATCGAAGTCATCGTCCTTGGAATCAACAAGGAAAAGCAGGAGATTTCGCTCGGCATCAAGCAGACGCAGGACAATCCTTGGGAACACGTCGACGAAAAGTATCCGATCGGCAAGGAAGTTACCGGAACCGTCCGCAACCTCACGAACTACGGTGCCTTCATCGAAATCGAAGAAGGAATCGACGGCTTGCTGCACGTCAGCGACATGTCGTGGGTCCGGAAGATCACGCATCCGAACGAAGTTGTCCAGAAAGGCCAGCAGATCAAGTGTCGCGTCCTCTCGGCGGACAAAAAGAACCGTCGTATCGCCCTCGGCCTGAAGCAACTCGCCGACGATCCGTGGACGACGACGATTCCGGACAAATACCAGCCGGGTCAATTGGTCAAGGGCGTCGTGACGAAAATCACGAACTTCGGCGTTTTCATCAGCCTTGAAGAAGACCTCGAAGGATTGCTCCACATCTCCGAGCTTGCCAATCACAAGGTCGAGAACCCGGAAGACATCGTGAAGGTCGGTCAGGAAATCGAAGTCAAGATTCTCCGTGTCGATCCGGACGAACGCAAAATCGGGCTCTCCCGCAAGCGAGCGGAATGGGACGAAGAACAGGAAGCGGAAGCCGCCGCCGAAGAAAGCAAGGCTGCCGGGGCGACTTCTTCGGGAACCATCGCTCCTGAACAGCTTAAGGGGGGCATCGGCGACAGCTCGGGCCCGTTGTTCGGATAAACGAACACCCGTTTTCGTGCAGGAAACGAAACGAGCCGCTCCGAAATGGGCGGCTCGTTTTTGCGCGGAGTGCGTTCCGTATCTTACGATTTGACGGCATCCATTATTTTGACCACTTGCTCGGCCATATCGTTGACGGTTTCCTCTTCAGGGACATTAACCCGAGGAAAAAGCGGCAGATAAAGGTTTTTCTCGACGCATTGGGCTGACAGAACAAAACCTCGGTGCCCGGACTCGTTTTCTCTTTGGACAAACTCTTCGATCTTTCTCCAGAGATAGCCGCGCATCGTTGATAAAGATTCCCCAAAAGTGACGGCATGAGCGGTTCCTTTCATTGCCGGGGCGTTTTACCGACACACTTTCAAGACAGACGCGGAGTACCGCTCAAGGGGCTCTATCGTTTCCAGTCGATGATCGTCATTTCGACGTTGGACCGCCCTCTGAACGTGTTGATCTGGACCTTGAACGCAATGTCGATCGGTTGATCGAACGGTTGCATCTCGTCCAGCCATTCCTTCTTGTGATAGGCGATCCCTTGGATTGAAACGTCATTCTGGCTGAACTCGGCGGAAAAGTGGTTTGATTCTTTGCCGAAGACTCGCGGATTGCCGATCCGGACGCCATGAGCGGAGAAAACCGGTCGAGAATTGGCGCACCCAAACGGAGCAAGTCGGGAAAGCTGTTCCACGGTTTGGTAGGTGAACGCCGCCAATGGAAAATCGCCATCAAGAAAAATTTCTCCCGTTCGCTGCTCATCAGTGATTCGTCGCTTCACGGCTTCGCAAAACGCCATGCGGAACGGATCAATGTTCTTCTCTTCAATGGTCAGCCCGGCGGCAGCGGCGTGCCCTCCGAACCGAACAAGCAATTCGCTGCAATCTTCCAAGGCCGCATAGAGATCGAAGCCGGGCACGCTTCTTGCGGAACCGACCGCCGGCGCGATCCTCATTTTGTCTTTCGACAAAAGGATGGCCGGTTTGTGGAACCGCTCGGCAATGCGACCGGCAACAATGCCGATCACCCCTTTGTGCCAATCGGCATCGCAAAGAACCATCGCCGGATCGTCTTTGTCGAAATCATCCTGAACTTGCGCAGAAGCCTCTTTGGTAATTTTCAGCTCCAGCGATTTTCGGGTACTGTTCAAATTATCGACGTAAACCGCGAGTTCCTTGGCTCGCTCCCGATCTTCGGTGATCAACAATTCGACCGCCAGCACCGCTTGGCCGAGGCGGCCGGCAGCGTTGATCCGAGGGGCCAGTTGAAAGGCGATAAAATCGGTATCGACCTTCGATTGGCCTTCGATATATCCGGAGACCGCCAACAATTCCTCCAGGCCGATCGAAGCGGTCGGCGGAAGAACGTATTGGAGTCCGCCTCGAACGATTGCCCGGTTTTCGTCGAGCAGCGGCACAATGTCCGCAACGGTTCCCAAAACGGCCAAACCGACCATCTGCTTCAGTCGATTGCTGAACTGCGACGACACATTGGGGGCGTTGGCAACCAATTTACCGAGAGCCCAGGCCACCTTGAGAGCGACTGTCGAGCCGCAAAGCGACGGGAACGGATATTTTTCGGCTCGCCCGGCTTCGGCATCCGACAAACCGAACGGGGAAACAACACGCCCGTCCAGCACGACAAGCTGGGGATGAGCGATTGCGACAACATTCGGGAGGATCGGGCCGGGATGGTGATGGTCCGTAATCAAGAGCTCGACGCCGAGTTCATTGGCGACGTCCGCTTCTTCGAGGCTCGCGATTCCGCAGTCGACCGTAATAATCAGTTGCGTGCCGTCGTCTTTCAGGCGATGGATCGCTTCGGAATTGAGGCCGTATCCTTCGTCCAAGCGGCTCGGCACATAGTAATGAACATCGGCACCGAGATCCCGGAGCGATTGCCGGAGGATTGCAACGCCGGTAATACCGTCGACATCGTAATCACCGTAAACGACGATTCGTTTCTTTTCCTGAATCGCACGGTGGAGACGCTCCGCAACGGCCTTGCATCCCGGAAGCAGAAACGGATCGCGGAGATTCTCCTTGAGATTGGCATTCAGAAATACTTGAGCGTCTTCCGTTTTGTCGACTCCACGTCCAACGAGTAGGGAAGCAATCAAATTCGGTAATTTTGCCGATCCGGCGATAGAATTCGCCAAATCAGGGTCGGCATGGCGAACAATCCAGCGTTTGGACATCAATTACGCCCCAAAGGGAAAGAGGAAGGGGGATCGTCCGCTCTGCCAGCGCACGAAAAAACGGTCGGCCGACAACAAAATCGACCGACGTTGGTTCGAAAAAACGCATGGGAAAAACCCGGCGACTATTTTTTCTTCTCGTTGTGAATGGTATGCTTGCGCAATCGGGGGCAGTACTTGCTCAGCTTGAGCTTTTCGCCGCCCGGCTTTTTGCGGACCGCATAATTATATTCGCCAGTCTCTTCGCAGACCAAAAACACGGTTTCCGCTTTCTTTTTACCCTTTTTTCCAGCCATGATGTACTTTCGAATATCTAAAAGTTGACTTGATTCATCGGAAAACATTTTATCCGATCCCCCGAACAACGGAAGGCCCCCCATGTTTATTGATCAAGTGATAAAATTGGGGCCGTTGTTTGACCGATTGCTGTGTAGGGGCCATCGTGTTTTAAACTCGATAAGCTCCGTACAAAACACGCCCTCGATCATTTTTTTGCCGCCACATTATGGAACCCGCTTCCATTCGGAGCGGACGCAATCGGAGTCCGGCGACGGGGTCAACGATTCCGGCGACTTCGTCGGATCAAGGCACAATACGAGCACAATGTCGTTTTCGTGGAACGCAATGAGCCCGTTCAGCCTGGGCTCGATATTGCCGATGAGGATCGGCAACGCCCCGTCCGAACGGCGTTCGCCTGTCTTTTGCCCAATGCGGTCGTTCAAGCCGGAGCCGGAAAATGTCAAATGACCGTTAGAGACCGCCAAAAAGCAGACCGATTTCTCCGCCGGAATGATCCGACCCCGAAAAAGGATGCGGGAAACGGCGAACCAATGGTTACCCGGCTTCACCACGGGTCCGAAAGCGGGATACTCCGGATACGATTCCACCGCAACGGGAGTCGCAAGTTGCGCCGCAGCAGGGGAATCGGAAAAATCGCGGAACAGAAATCGACAAAAAATGTCTTCCGGCGAAAACGAAAGCGGATCTCGTCGAATCTTCGGATCGGATTTCATCCATCGAACATATTCCTTGTCCGACATGCCGAGCTTCCGCAATTCCTTCACGGCAAGCGAACGGACATCCGAATCGGTCGTGATACGTAATCCGAGCAGCCGTTTCAGCGTCGCCACCGCTTTCTCCTTTTCCCCACAGACGGAATAATACCGACCGATCAAATAAAGCAGCTTCGGAGCGTTTCCGACATCGAGTTCGTGAACGTAATTAAGCCGAATCAAAAACTCCAATTCGTCCTCTTGAAGTCGCCCCGGCTTTTCGGAACGCTGGTCGAGCTCAAAGACCGCGGCGAGCATCTGGGACGCATTGCCGGGATTCTTCCATTTACGTTGCGATTCCGGGAGCGATTGCCTGGCTCGGAAGAACGGATTGATACCCGTGTTCCAGAATTGTGCCCGCATCAAACGCAGCAATTTTTCTGCATGATCTTTATCCCCTTTTTCCAAGGCGTCGAAATAGGCGAGGAAACCGCTCAATTCGTTCGTTTCACGGTAGAATTCCTCCACAAACGGGTCCTTCCCGAGCGATTCCGGGATCGGCATGTCCATGCAATAGCATGGATAGAGCACCTGCCAATTCTCGATTTTGTCCCGTTTGCGTGTTTCCAAGTCTTCCGGCGACGCCTTGTTGAAGCGGTCGTACCGTTCGAGGATTTCATCGGTTGCGTCTTTCAGAGTCGGTCGGTTCGCCCGAAAGGCGAGCCCCCACTCATCGAACGGTCCGACCTCCGGATACGATGTCACGTTCATCTGCTGAATTCGTTCAGCGGTGCCGAATTGTCCGGTCGTTTCCAGGAAGGTCGCCGCGTCTCGAAGTCCCCACGAGGAACCGGTTCGGGCCGCACTTTGAAAGTAGGGGGTCGCTTCCGGGATTTTACCCTGAGCCAGCAGTATTTTGCCGGCCATCACTTCGGCGTTGGCACGATGGAGTTGGAGGTCCGAAACCGGATCGGCAATGAACGTCTGGAGCACGTCAATCGCTTTGTCCGGTTCATTCCGTTTCAAATGCTCTTTTACGAGCCAATCCATCAAGTCGTAAGTTGGGGAATCCTTGAAACACTGCTCGTAAAGTGCGAAAGCACGCCCATTATTTCCGGACTGGCGGTATCGATTCGCGATTCCACGAACCAAATTAGGATATGCAGCATATTTTTTGAGCGATTCTTCGGCCCACTCGTCGTTGAACTTGCCGCCGAAATCGACGTCCCTGAAAACCGTGAAAGGGTTGTTCGGACAGAGTTGTATCATCAGATCGACCGCGAAAAACCGTGTCTTTTTCTTTTTCGAGACGCTCACCTGTGTTGCCGCTCTCCGCAGATAATGCGTCATATCGTGGACATTCTCCCGATCGGCAAATAGGTGCGGAACAACCATCGGCGCGAAAAAACCGTCCGAATAAAAGATATTCTCTTTTCTGTCGTCGGCGAGGCAGTGGATCGAGAGCAATTCGTACGGAATCGCCGCCGATTTCGGTCGTTGGAGAAACGCGGCTTGCTTCGCCGGATCGCGGATGTAATCGCCGAAAAAAGGGAACGCCGGATGCTGTCCGATCGCTTTTTCCGACGCGGAAACAATCTCTTCCGGGTAACCGTTGCGACCTCTCAAATGCATGGCCAGGAGCGAAACGGTTTCGAACTCGCGGTCCTCCAGAAGCGTTGCGAGAACCTGGA
Organism: Thermoguttaceae bacterium; assembly: GCA_031549705.1. GTDB lineage: Bacteria > Planctomycetota > Planctomycetia > Pirellulales > Thermoguttaceae > WRKP01. Next base: position 1,173 of record JAVBPI010000166.1, on the reverse strand, counting down.
GCGACGGTTCGCCGCGGTCCTGTTTCGGCGTCTTCTCCCGCAAGGTTTTCAGCAAGTCGGCGAGCCGTTGATAATGCTGCTCCGTCGACATTCCTTTGGCTTGTGGAGCGGCGAAAAGATTGCCGAGCACTCCGCTGTTTTCTTCCGAACCACCCTCCCCATCCTCAAGCAGGCCGGGAAGAATCCTCGACAAGTGTTCGTAGAACGGCGAACCATCCGGCGAAGCGGGGACCGAAAAATTGTCAAACGTGAAAATCCGATGGTACAACAACTCGCAATCGGGAAGGGCGGCAACAATCGATTGCCCGTAAGGAAGCCCGAGCGTTCGGCCGTTGAATGTCAGGTCGGTCAGGAAAAAGCGGAGCAACTTGGCGAACGGACGCTCCGGACTGCTTTCCAGCGTTTCGATCCAGCGATCGATTCGGGAAATATCGAACTCGGCGTAAGCACGGGCCAATTCGGTGCGAATATCTTCCGGGGAGAGCGAATGGTCGGGTTCCTTCGGTTGGGGGACGATTTTCCCGAACTCTTCTCGGGCAATTCGGTGAAAATCGTTGAGCGCCCACGCAACGGCCCGAAGCGAGCGGGTTTGAAGCGTTTCGCCGTACTTGACGACGGCACGCTGAGCGTAGAGAATCGCCCGGGCTTGGAAAACGCGGTGCGTGTCCCGAGCGGTGTAGGTCGTGAGCATTTGCAACTGCGTGTATCCGCGAACAAGCAGAGCGAGCCGGAAAAGCGTTTCCCCTTTCTCACGAATCAGCGCATGCGTCCGGCAAACGGCTTCGAATTGCGGCACGATCGACCAATCATGCAACATTTTATCGATTTCCGCTTCCCCCTTCTGATCGTCAATCGCAACGCTCAACGAGCCGGGCCCCACGGTCCCGACTTTTCTTAACGCCGCAACCAATGCATCACGGGAACTGTTTTCCAAGTCGCGCACGAATTGCCGATGGTCGACGTATTTCGGCCACGCCTCGAGAAACGTATCGGGGTTCTCAATGCTGATCGCATTGAATTCAGCGGGAACCGTTTCGCCGAAAAAAGCGTCTCGTGTCGTTCCACCGAGTTCGTCCCGAACGGCCATCAGAATCGCTTGGCGTTGGAGCTGTTTCAGAAATGCAGAGCCGAGCGGAGCATCTTTCGTCAGGTCGATTTTCGACGGCGTGGGAT
>JAVBPI010000186.1:0-12316 GCA_031549705.1 Thermoguttaceae bacterium | reverse complement strand
GGCGGCCGCGCCCGTCCCCCCCTTCCAACCTCGGGTGGGAGCCCGACGCGGCTAAAAAAATGAGAGTTGTTTTTATCGGTCCGCCGGGCGCCGGCAAGGGGACCCAAGCGGAACGGATTATTGCGAAGTACAACTTGGCTCACCTTTCGACCGGCGATATGCTCCGTGCCGCCCGGGACGCCAAGACGGAAATCGGACTCAAAGCGGAAAAATTCATGTCCGCCGGGCAGCTTGTTCCCGATGACGTGATTATCGGAATCATTGCCGAACGTCTCCAAGCAGCCGATTGCCAAAAGGGATATCTGCTCGACGGTTTCCCCCGAACGATTGCTCAAGCGGAAGAGCTCGATGCCATGCTTAAGACCAAGGGAACGCCACTGGATGTCGTTCTCGAACTCCGCGTTCCGGAAGAGGAGTTGTTCAAACGCCTTGCCGGTCGCGGTCGAGCCGACGACAAACCGGAAGTAATTCGTGAACGCCTCGTCGCTTACGAAAAGCAAACCAGCCCGCTGCTCCACTATTACGGCAAGCAAAATCTGGTCAAGGTTATCGAAGGTCTTGGAACGGTTGACGATATTTTCAAGCGAATCGAAACCGTGTTGGGTTAATAAAAGCCGGAATGGAGGCGGCTCTTCGTCGTCATGACGGTTTTCATGTTTTATGTTGCGTACCGTCATTTCGGCGAGTACGCCTTCATCCGGCTTTTGCGATGCTTACACTCAAATCGGCGGCGGATATCGACAAGATGCGAACGGCGGGGCTTTATGTCTGGCACGCGCTTCAAATTGCCGGTTCCATGGCTCAGCCAGGCGTGACGACTGCCGAGATTGACGCCGCTGTCGAAAAGTTTTTCGAAGACCACAACGCGATCCCACTCTTTAAAGGGGTCCCGGGTAAGGTTCCTTACCCGGCCGTTACCTGTATCAGTGTCAACGAGGAAGTCGTTCACGGTATTCCCGGTCCCCGCAAACTTGCCGAGGGGGATATCGTCAGCGTCGACACCGGCTGCAAAGTCGCCGGTTGGTGCGGCGATTCGGCGTACACATTCTCCGTCGGCAAAACCACCGAACAGAAACGACTCCTGCTCGAAGTTACGGAAAAGACGCTCAATATCGCCATTGAAGCGATGGGACAATGCAATCTCTGGAGCGATGTTGCCCGCAAAATGGAACGATACGCCAAGGAGAACGGATTCTATGTCGTCGAGAATCTGGTTGGACACGGTATCGGTCGTGAAATGCACGAACAGCCGCAAGTTCCGAATTATGTCTCTCCCGAAACATTGCGATGCAGCGATTTCAAACTTCGGCCCGGATTGGTCCTCGCCGTCGAGCCGATGATCAACGTCGGTACAAAGAACGTCCGGGTGATGCGCGACCACTGGACGATTGTTACCGATGACCGAAAGCCGAGCGCCCATTTCGAGCACACCTTGGCGTTAACGGAAAACGGCGTCCGTGTCTTGACGGGGCCGCCGGAAAACGACGCCGAACGGATCGATATTTCAGCGTATCTGAAGCGTTAAGCGTTCGACCGCCTCTTCATCGAAACAGCATTCCGGCGTATCCGACAACGCGACCGGTGTCACCGCTCTGTTCGGCGCTGGTCGTGTATCCCGTCGACATGCATGCGTTCAACCGTCCGAGCAGTTTGAGCGTTTGCATGACGAAAACGAGCGGTACAACGCCGCACATCGAAATCTGGTTCTCTTGGATTGTTTCGAGAACATGCTCCGGATTCAACGTTTCAATGGCATCCAAAGCGATGCGGTCGATCCGGCGGGTAATCTCTTCGGAAGCAAAATGATTCATGTCCGATGAGACGATCAGCAGCGGCGGATCCTGCTGTTTGGTGAGAAACGCCGCAAATTGTGTCGCCGCCTGCGAAATCATGTTCCATGACGACATCGACTGGACGCAGCCGACGATTTTCGTTTTTGGAGCAAGGCGGGCAATAAGCGGCAATTGAACTTCGATGGCGTGCTCTTCCGCATGGGGAATAAAATCGAACTGAAAGTAATCGACCGCCTTGACGAACTGTTCGGCGAGATCGATATCCGTCGTCAGTTCGCCGCCGGGAAACTTCCAAACCGCGTTGGGGGCGACAGACCAATCGGAACCGCCGGGCCGGTGTTTCGGCGCAAAGATCATCGCCCTTTTCGGAAATCGTACTTGAGCGAGAGTTTGAGCGGCCAAGTGTCCGGAATAAATCCAACCGGCATGAGGAATCATCACGGCGACGTAATCGGAAGGGGGAGGCAACTTCTTGTCCGACGGATCTGCCTGAAACATTCGATTCAATTCCGCCGCAATTTTTTTCGGATTGTCCGGGTAAAACGCTCCCGCAACCGCCGCCGGCCGGATTTCCGGAGTGCGGTTCGGTCTCGAAACCGATGAAATCGTATAAGTCGCCGCAGTTGTCGCCGTTTCAAAAGAGATCACCTCCCCCATTCCCCGATCTTGCAACGAAATATAGTCGGCGCATTCGTTGACCACCTGTTCGGCGTTCAGTTCCGGTCGGTATTGGACGACCCAACCGTTCGAGCTGGAAACCATCAGGCTTCGGAATTTTGTGTCGAACCCCTCCAATTCATGCTGCACCACGTTGCCGTGAATCTGCGGGTCCCAGAGGATCGACAAGTCGATCGTGATGTCGAGTAATTCCTGGCGGGTCACGCCGAAGCGTTCGATTTGTGAGCCGATCACCTTCAGCAATTCAAGGAGCGAGGCTTGCAACTGAATGTCCGGTCGCACAGAAATTTTCGAAACAATAATCGGCGGTCGCTCCATGAGCGTGAACGCCAATGAGACACCGGAGACGTTGCCATCGAATAAACCGGGATGATAATTGGCCGGTGTTCGTCCGTCGATCATGGCGCGAAACGATTCGAGGCACACCTTTCGCAATTGCGCCGTTTCCTCCGGCGTCGGTCCCGGCGTTCGGGGCCCGAGCCGCTGAAATCGGATGGCGAGCCCCAATTCACTCATCGTTTTTTGATCGGTGATCTCCACGGCGGTTAACGGTCCACGAATCGCCTTTCCCTCAAATGTGTGAACTAATGCGTGATCGCTGTACCAAGCGTCCGAGTGAAGTCCCGCTTTTCGGCAAACCGCTTCCAAAAACGTCAACGAATCCATGCCATATTCGATGGCGACTCCCGGCAATAGGAGACCGCGATTGCCTCCCATCGCAATCTGGACGCCGTGCCTTCCGACTTCAACCGCTTTCAAGCGGTCGTGCCCCCGGGCCGCAACACGTTGCATTCCCCAAAGGAGCCAAACTTCCATTTCGAGGTCAGGAAGCTCCGCCGCCGCGATCGGCTGAAATCGTGGATCGTCCTTTGCCGCTCGGATCGCCGCCCCGTCGACCGCCTCGCCGAGCGGAATCGAGTCCGACATGTACCCCATGCAAGAACGAAGCTGGCCGAACCGTTTCAAACTGACGAATGCGCCGAGAAGCGGAACCGTCGAGATGGTCGGAATCTGTTGCGAAACCGTCAAGCCGGGCGTCTTGGCGACAATCGACGCAATCCGACGGCCAACCGCCTGAAAAAGGTCGTATTGCTGCTGTTCAGTGAGAATGGGTTCTTGCATTGTCGTTGAGAGTTGAGAGTGGATAGTGGGGGGTAGAGCGAGTGGAGTGTTCGGCTTGCGTCTTCACTCTCCACGATCCACTCTCCGCGATCAAGTACTACCGATTCCCGTTTGCGTAATACACGACGGAATGTTTGGGGCCCGGCAAAACGGTGGTTTCGCCGATCATCGGGGCGCCGGAAACGGCCCAGCGTTCCGCTTCGTCGGTCAGTTCGGTGAGGAGCGTTTCGAGCTTTCCACGGTAGTGTTCCAACCCCTCTTTGTCGATGTTCGGCGGAACCCGGATCGGGGCGGAAAAAATGCCTCGTCCTCGCGAAAAAGGCTTCGGAATAATAAAGCGATCCCAACTCTTCATCCGCCAAGGACGATCATACCCAAACGCCAAAAGCATGACCGGCCAACCGAGCTTCGACGCCAGATAAATCGCTCCCGGCGACATTTGGCGGTATGGACCGCGCGGACCGTCCGGAACAATCGCGAACGCCGAGGTTGCCGGGTCCTTGGACCGCTCGATCATGCTCCGCATCGCCGCCGCGCCACCCCGATACGATGAACCACGAACGAATCCGAAACCGAACAGTTTACCGATCTCCGCAACGACCCGCGTGTCGTCGTGCTGACTCAAAAGCATCGAAACCCCCGTGTTCCGCCGCATGTACAGCGGGCCGAGAATATTCTCATGCCAAAACATCACGACAAAATTTTTGTTCGGCTCTCCAAACGCCGGATCGTATGACGAATCGTAATACGTCGCCTTATAATCAATCGTTCCCATCCAGTTCCGAATCAACGCCGAACCGAGCAGACCGATACTCTTCCAAATGACAGGGCTCTTGATTTTCATGGAATGGGGTTTGGGGTATTGGGTTTGGGGTGTGAGACAGGGTGTTGGGTGAAAAAATTCGCTTGCGTCTTCCCAATACCCCACCCCCAATCCTAACACCCAATTATTGCCCGTTCCGCTCGAAAAGAAAAGGGTATTGCCGTTAAATCGGGAGAAATCCTCAAATTCGTTAAAAACAGTTGGCAAGATGCGTCCCTTTTCGATAAAATAAGGATTGCGTAAAATTTCCCAGCGCCGGTTCACGATACCGAATAAAGCGGAATCGCCGCTTCTGCCGCTTTTCCTATTTTGACGCCGAATACCGTTCGGCTTGTTTTGAGCTCCCCGTTCACGTCCAAAGATATGAAAACTTTTCAATCTGTCGCCGTAACGCTGATTCTCTTCGGTGTTTCGTTCAACGCTCTCGTTGCGTTTTCGCAAGATACCAAAGCACCACAACCGGCTCCCGCCCCAGCGGCAACGACTCCGGCACCGACTCCGGCACCGGCACCGACTCCGGCACCGGCACCGACTCCGGCACCGGCACCGGTACCGACTCCGGCACCGACTCCGGCACCGACTCCGGCACCGACTCCGGCACCGACTCCGGCTCCGACTCCGGCACCAACTCCGGTCCCGGCACCGGCTCCGGCTCCCACACCGACTCCCACACCGACTCCGGCTCCAACTCCGGCACCGACTCCGACTCCGGCACCGGCTCCGGCACCGGCACCTGCACCCGCCCCGACTCCCGCACCTGAAGCGGCTAAACCGGAGACGCCACCAACGCCGGAAACGCCTGCGGAACCCAAGGTTCCGGAATCACCGGTCGCGGTTGCCAAAAAAATCGACAACAAAAAGGCGTTTCTTCGCTTGGCGAACGACGCCGTTGCCGCCCGTGTCGGATTGACCGACCAGCAACGGGCCGAAGTCCAACGATTGCTTGTCCTCCGCTCACATGAACTCGCCAAAGCCGGTCCCGATCAATGGGCCGCCGTGATCGAAAAGAGCGAGCAGCAACTTGCCGAAGTGCTGACTCCCGCCCAAAAAGCAATTTGGCCGAAAGTCTTCGAAGAGAAAACGATTCGAATCAATTTCCGGATGCAAAGCTGGGCCGACGTCCTTTATTGGATCGCAGAACAACTCGGCCTGCAGCTCGTGATGGACGCCCCGCCGCCGGGAACGCTCAACTATGCCGACCAACGGGACTACACTCCGGGTGAGGCAATCGATATCTTGAACAGCGTGCTCCAAACAAAGGGTTACACGTTGATTCGGAACGACAAAATGTTGATGCTCTTCGACCTGAAGCGGGGACAGATTCCGATCCAATTCCTACCGAAACTCCGCCCGGAAGACCTTCCGGACCGCGGCCGCTTTGAATATACGACGGTCGTGTTCCCCTTGGAACGCCGTAATCGGGCCGACGTGTTGCAGACCATCACACCGTTCAAAGGAACCTATTGCAAGATCGTTCCGATGCCGGGAAACTCCCTCATGATCACGGACACGGCGAGCACACTCCTCGTGCTGCAAAAGGTAATTGAATCAGTCGAGAATCCGCCGCTCCCCGCAGCCGCTGCCCCACCGACGCCGACCGTTTGGAAAACGTACAAAGTTGAAAAGAACGATCCGTCGAAGATCGAAACGATTTTCAAAGAATTCGCGCCGACAGCTAAAATGCTCCGAATCGGCAACTCCCGGGAAATTCACGTTCAGGTTACCGAAGCCGAGCAGACAGCTCTTGCCGCAATTCTCGAAATGCTCGAAAAAGACACCGGACTTCCCGAAGGGGAACCCGTCCTTGCGACCTATTCGCTTGAAATGCTGACGAATGTTTCACCGCAGCAGTCTTGGCGAATCGCCCGCCGAGGTCGTGCGCTGGCCGGTGCTGCCGTACCGCAGACGCCGATGCTGAATCCGTTCGACGCTACGCTGACGATCGGCAAGGAGATTATCGATATCCTGAAGCAGACGTTCCCCGCCGCCGTCGTTTCGGAAACCCCGGCAGCGAACAACGTCGTCGTGCTGGCTCCGAAAGCGGACCAGGACAAAATCAAGGCGTTCTTCGAATCGCTCAAGCAGACGCAGTTGCCGGAAGACGATCCGGTCGTCAAACTGTACAAATTTACCGACAAAGCGAAGAGGATGAACGACGACACACTCAAGCAGCTTCGGAGCGTTGTTCCCGCCGCATCGTTGTCGTTGGACGACGCCCAAGGACAGGTTCTCGTCGTTGCAACGGCGAAGGAACACGAAATGATTACCAAGGCGGTTGCCGAACTCGAAGCCGCCGCACTGCCGGAAGAAGGAAAGCTCGTCGTCACCTATCCGATGAGCGCGTCTGTTGCAACCCGATTCACGGTATTGTTCCGTCAACTCGTTTTGAAAAAGGAACTCGAAGGGGCAGTCAACCTGCACGACACGAAGCAAAATCAGATCACGATCTGGGCGACCGCCGCGCAGCATGAAATCATTCGCAAGGCGGTCGACGAACTTTCCGGCCGCAAGGAAACTCCGAAGGGAGCGGCCGCGAAGCCGGGCGAAAAACCGGCTGAACCGATTCTCGCGGTATTCCCGTTGAATTACGCTTATGCTTACACAACACAGGCGATGCTCGGAAACATCATTCCGAACGCCGATTTTTCGTACGATCCCCGGACAAACGCCGTGGTCGTCCACGCCACGCCGGATGTCATGGAAATCGTCAAAAAGGCGATCACGGAACTCGACAAGGGAACCGGTTCCGATGTTGCGTTCATTACGCTGAAACGGGAAATTCCTCCGGATATCATGCGGCAGATCACCCGAACGGCACCGACCACGGTCGTCGTCCAGAGCCGTCGCAGTTTGCAGGTTATCGCTACGGGACCGAAGGCGGAACTCGACAAAATCAAGGCGGTGCTTACGGCGTCGGAAGCCGCGATTCCCGTCGGCGAACAGATGATCGTGCATTCGTTCAATAATGCCTCGCCGCACACGGCCGTTGCGGTCCTTGCCGAGCTGTTCCCCGACCTGCACCCGACGGTCAACGCAGTGAACAACCAGATTATCGTTCAGGTTCACGCCGACCAAAAGGAACCGGTCATGTCGCTGTTTACGCAACTTGACGGCGACCTCGAATTCGTCCCGCTCAAAAAGGAAATCTCCGCCGAGATGCTCGCTTCGTTCCGGACGCTTGCTCCAAGAGCGACCGTCGTCGTCGACAAGGCGAACTCCCAAGCGATGATCCAAGGCGCGAAGCCGGACGTCGACAAAATCCGAAAGATCATTGAATCGTCCGAAAAGTCGACCGCGATTCCCGAAGAGGTTTACGTTCATACCTTTAAGACGGCGTATCCTTATTACGTTACGGCAATTTTGCGGGAAGTGTATCCGGAAGTCAGGGTCGCCGGTTATCCGACGCACAATCAGCTTGCGGTTCGATTCCGGCCCGAGATGAAGGAAAAAATCCTGAAGCTGTTCAACGAAGTCGACGGCGACATTGTATTCATTCCGTTGAAAAAAGAGCTTGCGCCGGAACTCGTCGCACGGTTCCCGCATATCGCTCCGTATGCCAGCGTCGTGGTCGACAAGCAGAACATGCAAGCAATGGTTTACGGCCCGAAGCCGGAAGTCGAACGAATTCGTTCGATTATTGCGACCTCGGAGGCCGCCGCGCCGAGCGACGAAGAGATTTACGTTCATACGTTCAAGAGCGCATCGCCGCAGTCCGTTGCCGTGCTCCTCCGGGAAGTCTATCCTGAGGTCCGGATCGTCGGTAATCCGACCGAGCGTCAACTGATGCTCCGGATACGCCCCGAGCTCAAGGAAAAAGTACAAAAACTGCTCGACGAGATGGACGGCGACATCGTGTTCCTTCCGCTCAAGAAGGAATTGTCCGCCGAGACGACCAGTGTTTTTTCCCGGATCGCTCCGGCCGCCGTGGTGATCGAGGACAAACGGAATTCCCTGGCGATGGTTTATGGAACGAAACCCGACGTCGAAAAAATCCGAACGATTATCACGACATTGGAATCGACGACCGCCGTCGAGGAAGAGGTTTACGTTCACACGTTCCGGCAGGCGTATCCCTATTACGCCATGCTGTTGCTCCGGGAAGTTTACCCCGAAGTCAAAGTCGTCGGTTACCCGACCGCCAATCAACTTGCGGTTCGGTTCCGGCCGGAACTCAAGGAAAAAATCGCGAAATTGTTCGAAGAGCTCGACGGCGAAATCGAATTCATTCCACTGAAGAAAGAATTACCTCCGGAACTCGTCGCCTCGTTTCCGCGAGTCGCTCCGTATGCCGTGGTGATCGTCGACCAAAAGAATTCGCAAGCCATGGTTTACGGCTCGAAACCGGATGTCGAAAAAGTCAAGAAGATCATCACGACCTCCGAAGCCGCTGCGCCGGTCGACGAGGAGATCGTCGTTTACACATTCAAAAGCGCGGCGCCGTATTACGCTTTCGCCGTGTTACGGGAAATATTTCCGGACATTAAAATCGCATCGTATCCGACGGCGAACCAGTTGACGGTCCGCGTTCGGACCGACCAGAAAGAAAAAGTCCAAAAACTTCTCGCGGAACTTGACGGCGACATCGTTTTCGTGCCGCTGAAGAAGGAACTCTCGCCGGAACTCGTTGCCGCGTTCCCTCGAATCGCCCCGTATTCCACGGTGATCGTCGACAAGCAAAATTCGTTGGCGATGATTTACGGAACGAAACCGGAAGTCGAAAAAATCCGGCAACTCATCACGACGTCCGAAGCCGCCGCTCCGCTTGCCGAAGAAGTAATCGTTCACAATTTGAAGAACGTCGAGTCGCCGACCGTCGTTGCGATTCTTCACGAAATCCATCCCGACGCCAAGATCAAGGACGATCCGGAAAACAACCGGCTTGTGATCCGAATTCGACCCGACAAAAAGGACGCGGTCGCCTCGCTGCTCACCCAACTCGACGTCGCCGATCCCGATAAGGAAAAACGGTTCTTCAAGGGATATCCGCTCGACACCGGATTCTATTCCCTTGAAGTCGGCTACAGTCGGTATACGCCGGTTAATTTCGTTCGGGATTTGCAGAAGCTCGTTCCGAAGGCGAAATTATCCTTCGACGAAACCTCGCGGCAACTGATCGTTTGGGGAACCGAAGAGGAGCACAAAGCGGTCGATGCCGCCGTCAAGAATCTCAACGGCGACGGCAGCAAGAAGGAATACGGTCGGTTCCAGTTGCGAAGGGCGTATCCGTTCAATATTCCTCCGATCATCCAGCGGCTCTACCCGACGGTGATTGCAACTTACGATTATTACTCGAATTCGATCATCATCGAGGGGCACCCGAAATTGGTCGAGAAGGTTTTAGCCTTGCTCGAAACGATCGACCCTGCCGCTCCTTCGCCGAACGATCCGGTCGTTCGCTATTACACGTTGAACGCCGAACCGACGCCGACGCTTGTTCAAGGCTTGCTGCGGCTCGTTCCGACGGCGATGATCGTCCCTGAAAAGGAAGGGAAGCAGATCATGGTCGTCGCCAAACCGGACGAACAGAAAATGATCGAGGGGAACGTCCATGTGATCCTTTCGACCTACACGGCTCCCGAAGAACCGATGCTGTTCATCTATCCCGCGACGCAGGAACAGCGGGACCGCCTGGAGGCGTTCATTAAAACGGCGGCGAAAGATTTGAAGGGTGTTACGATCGTTCCCGACAAAGTCGTCCCGGATAAAACGAACGGGAAACCGGTCAACCAGGTTTCGATTTGGGCCAAGCCGTCCGAACACCAACTCATCGCGGCGATCCTGAAACAGATGAACGAGAATCGCGCCAACGAACCGGCACGATGGTTGAAAGTGTTTCAAATGTCGATCGGCGACTTGGTTACCGCACAGGAAATCCTGAAAGTTTCTCATCCCGAGGCGACGTTGTTCGTCGACAAGACGGGCAACCGCCTGCTCGTTTGGGCGACGGCGGACGAACTCGAACGTGTTACGCAAACCCTGACCGTCCAGGGAAACCTCGACAATCGACAAATGCTCGCCTATCCGGTTGCCGGGTCGACGCCGGAAACGCTCATGAAGGTGATCCAGGACGTCTTTACCGGACTGAAAATCACGCCGGAAAAACAAAGTCGTCGGATCCTCGTCTGGGCGTCGCCGGAAGAACACGTCAAGATCGCCGAGATCGTCGAACAGGCGAACAAAAAAGACGACCCGAATTCGGAACTTGCCGAAAAGTTCGTGGCGTACTCCGCTGCGCAACTCGATCCGACGACCATTTTGAATTTGTTCAAAAAATTGATTCCCGACGCCGACGTTTACGCCGACATCGCCGCCGACAAGATCACCGTCCGCGCCCGGGCTCGCGAACACCTGCAAATCAAGGAACTCCTGGAACAGCTCCGCCAGAAAGACGATAAGCTCCGACCGATTCTGAACGTTTATCCTTACGGCGACACGGATCCCGTGATGATCGAAGCGATGCTCCGCGCCCAACTACCGAACGCCGAATCGATGTCGCCGGACGACGTCGTTCAACGCCTCGGATACTCCTATTATTACGAACGGATGCCGTGGTACAGAAATTACTATGGACGGACCGGCCCGAAAAAAACGGGGTATTACAAAGTCGACCCGCAAACCCAATCGGTCTTCGTCTTCGTCAACGGCGACGACCAGGAGGAAGTCGGCAAAGCGATGAAGCAGATCGTTGCCGCCGGAAACCAGGAAGGGAGCAAGCCCGTCGTGAAGCGGTATTCGCTGGATGAAATGAGTTATTATGACGTTTATTCGCTTGTCCGACAGGTTGCGCCGTCGGCGGTGTTCGCCGAAGTTTACACCTACACGCCGCCGCCGGAAGGGGGTGGACGTTACAATTATTCGATGAACTATCGCGACTTCCTCGCCTACACCCGGGAAGCGGAACACGCCAAACTCGAAACCTTGGTCAAGGAACTCAACGATCGTGCCGGAGTCGGCAAGAAAGAAATGCTCTCGATCACGTTGCCGGAAGGGGCGAAGTACCCCCGGCAGCAGGTCATCGAAACGGTACGAAAACTCTACCCGGACATCAATCCGATGCCCGGCGGAGCGTCGAACCAGATTCTCGTTTGGGCTCCGAAGCACAAACTGGAGCGGGTCCAACAGATTATTGACGAGGCTTGCAAGCCGTTGCCGGAAAACCAGAAGACGGTCGTCAAGTCGTATGCGTTGCAATATATCGGCGTCGAGGAAGCGACGGCGTGGCTCAAAGCGATCTGCCCGAACGCCTCGTTCGAACCGCTGCAACCGGGAACGCAACCGACCGCCGCTCAACGTGCCTTGCCGCCGCAACTCCAGGCTCGACGGTACCAACGGCCGGACGAAATCAAAGTCGTCGTCGTGATTGCGACGCCGCTGGAACACCTTGAAATCGCAAAGGCGCTCCAGGAACTCGACAAGGATACGCCGCCGACGCACAAAATGGTACCGAAATTCTATTCAATGGACGATTATCCGCCGGTGATGTTCTACCCGCTGTACGGCTCGCTGAATCGGGCCTTCCCGAACGCCGTCTGTACGCCCAACATCGAACAGCGGACGATGATGATCGTCGCCACGGAAGACGATCACCAAAAGATTGCCGGATTCATCAAATCGTTCAAGGAGGACCGCGAGGAAAAGCGGCCGTCGCTGGAAGTGTACGGTTTGAAGAACCTGAACTATTACCGGGTTTCGACGCTCATTGCGAAAGTCGCGCCGCAGGCGACCATCATGCCGGGCGCAAAGCCTGAGCAGATCGGCGTTTGGGGAACTCCGAAGGAACACCTTGACATTTCGACAGCCCTCACGAAGCTCGAAACGACATCGACGGAAAAAAACACGCAATCGTTGAAGCTGTTCAAGGTCGGCGGCAAGAGAGCGGCGACCGCTGCGCAGATTTTAG
>JAVBPI010000128.1:0-47142 GCA_031549705.1 Thermoguttaceae bacterium | reverse complement strand
AGCTAATAGGACATAGACTCATCCTCGGGCGGAATCACACCTTTGATCCGTAGATGTTATCGGGTATTACCTAAAGTTTCCCTTAGCTATCCCCGTCCCGAGGGCAGATGATCTATGCAATCCTATCCCTTTCGCCACTATAGTATTGCTACTACCGTACGACTTGCATGCCTAATCCACGCCGCCAACGTTCATTCTGAGCCAGGATCAAACCCTTCAATTTTTGTATCGTTGTATCCGTTTCGCAAGCGAAACGGCTGACATCGAAATGAAAGAGATTTCTCTCTGGTTGCCTTCGTCGAGGTCGACCCGACGGAGGACTTTGTTATCATCACCAATCCTCATTGGATTTTATTGGAGTTCACAAAAAATTCGTCGAATTTTTTATGAGCTGGCCAATGGTCCGTTGTAAACCATCGACCTGCCGTTTTCATCACTACCAAATTGTCAAAGATCTAAGTTGCCGATTTCGGTTTGTCGAAAGCGAGCCGTTTATTCGTTAACGTCTTGCTTTCCCCTCATCAACAACACGGGAGATTTTAGCTCATCTCGCCTCCTTGTCAACGGCCCCCAGTGAAACTTTCTTTTTTATTTTTCAGGTCGTTTTGACTTGCGTCGTTTCGTCCTGAGAATTGTTTCGCTTGGTGTTCGTCGCTCAAGTGAGTAGAAGTATATCCGGCTCTCGGTTTCGGTAAAGGGGGGTGCGAACTTTTTTTCGGATTCGCTCCGGGAATCACGCTGAAGCGGCTAAAACGCAAGCGTTCGACGACCTATTTCACATCGTAAAGTTCGGTGCCGAACAACGATTCGATCCGTTGGACGACGGGATTTTCCGCGATCTCCTGATAAAGTTGCGATTGATTGGGCCGTGAATCGTTTGCCGCGGCTGCGGGATCGCTTTTTTCCACGGCGGGCTGTGTGAATTGGATTTGCACCGATTTTCCGACGGCCTGACTAAGAACGCTGCGCAGTTGCGGCGATTCCTTTTCGCAAATTTCCTTGACAAACCGCGACTCGAAAAGAACGACGAACACGTTTGGCTTGTTGAACGTGACCGAGAGAATTTTCGACGCGAAGTTTCCCAGCGCTCCGGGAATCGAGTCGACGCTTTCCCGCCAGATTTCCTCGGCTTGGACGTTGCTCAAGCTCGCCAAGTCGACGTTGCTGTTCGTGGATGCGGCGTTCAATCGCTGTTGCGGCGTCAACGGAACGGAAGCGTCCGGCTGTTGTTGCGGAGCGGTTTTCGATGGGGGCGGCTGCACGGGCCGAGGGGGCGGAGCCGCCGCCGGCGAAGCTGAAACCACAGGTGCGACGGGAGCGGATTGTGGGGGCGAAGACGGCGGATCAATCGCCCGTTGGACTGGTTTAACGGAAGGAAGCGGACGAGGTGCCACCGAGACGCTGAGATGTCCCGACTTCAATTGATCGAGAAGCTCCGCGACCATCTGGAAATGATCGAGATGTGCGATTCGAACAAACGCCAACTCCGTCAAAATGCGCCCTTGTGTGCTGAACCGCATACGATCTTGCGTCTGATCGAGAATCTGCAGCGCCGCGAGAATCCGATGCTGCCCGAAGGTCTGCGCGTATTCCTTGACGGTCGGAAATTGCGACGGCGAGCAGAAAAGGAGTAGTTTGGCGTCTCCGCCGGCGCCGACGACCAGCATGTCGCGGAGGATTCCCATCATTTGCTCGGTCAAAATCCCGAAGTCGACACCGGAGGCCGCCGCGTCGTCCAATTCCTTGAAAATCGTCGCCGGTTCGGAACGGAACATCGCCTCGACGATTCGGAAAAGCAATTGGTCGTTAGCGGTTCCGAGCATGTCGTGCACGTCGGAAAGCTTGATATGCTCCGGCGCAAACGAGAGGAGCTGCTCCAGGAGCGATTGCGCGTCCCGCATTGATCCGGCGGCGCGGCGGGCCAAGGTTTCAAAAACACCGTCGTCCGCCGTAACTCCTTCCTCCGCGGCAATATGCAAGAGCCGCTCCGCGATCGCCGTCGTGTCGATTCCCGCAAAATCGAACCGCTGGCACCGCGACAAAATCGTGATCGGAATCTTCGTCGGCTCCGTCGTGCAGAAAATAAATTTGACGTGCGGCGGCGGCTCCTCCAGCGTTTTCAGGAGCGCGTTGAACGCCTCCTTGGTCAGCATGTGAACTTCGTCGATGATGTAAATCTTGAACCGGGCGCGGCTCGGGCAAATCGACGCGTTTTGCCGCAGTTGCCGGATTTCGTCGATGCCGCGGTTGCTCGCTCCGTCGATTTCGAGCACATCGATGTCTTCGCCGATGCTGACGTTTTGGCAGATATCGCAAACGCCGCACGGAGTCGTCGTCGGGCCGTGGACGCAATCCAACGCCTTGGCGAAGATTCGAGCCGTCGAGGTCTTGCCGACGCCGCGTGCCCCGGTAAAGAGATAAGCGTGTCCGACCCGACCGGTCGCCATGGCGTTCGACAGTGCCTGCGAAATCGATCCTTGGCCGACCAACTCGGTGAACGTTTGCGGCCGATAACGCCGTGCAACGACTTGATAACTGTCGGAACCCGCCTTATGGTCCCCGACCGGCGGAGCGGCCGCCGGTTCTTCGTGATTTTTCGATGATTTTTTCATGGAAACAGTCTACCACGCAAGACGGTAATTTCGCAAGACGGACTGAAACGACATTCTTTTCGGACTTCTTGGAATACTTGCGAACCGACTGCCGCCGTGTATAATCAACCTGAAATCGTTGAAATATTATTTTCACGGGGACGCCGAAACCTTCGGTTCACGGGCTCAACAATCATGCCGAAACTGACGCCGCCGCAATTCCGGGACCTTAAGAACCGACGGAAAATCGTGATGCTCACCGCTTACGACTATCCGGGCGCAGCGCTGGCGGATCAAGCCGGCGTCGACGTGATTCTTGTCGGCGACAGCCTCGGAAACGTCGTGCAAGGGAAAGCGACGACGCTGCCGGTAACACTGAAACAGATCATTTACCACGCCGAAATGGTGACCCGTGCCGTCTCCAATGCCATGGTCGCCGTCGACCTGCCGTTTCCGTTCTGCCAACTCGGTCCGAAAGCCGCCCTCCGCGCCGCGACGAAAATTCTCAAGGAAACGCTCGCCGACGCCGTGAAAATCGAAGGAGGCGCCGACCGCGCTCCAACGATCGCCGCCGTGGTCGCCGCCGGAATCCCCGTGATCGGACACTGCGGACTTTTGCCGCAAAACGTCCGAAAGATGGGGGGGTTCACCGTCCAACGGAATCGGGAGCAACTCCTCGCCGATGTCGCCGCCGTTGAGGACGCCGGAGCGATCGGAATCGTGCTGGAGTGCATGCCGGCCCCCATCGCCGCCGAAGCGACCCGCTCCATTTCCATTCCGACGATCGGAATCGGTGCCGGCCCCGATTGCGACGGTCAAGTCCTCGTTTTTCACGATATGCTCGGATTCACGGCATCCGAAACGACCAAAATTCCGAAACACGTCAAAAAGTACGCCGACCTCCGCAGGATCGTCGGCGATGCGATCAGCGCCTACGCCGACGATGTTCGAAACAAAACATTTCCCACGGACGAAAACAGTTTTTGATCATTCAGTTTAATACGCGGAGTACCCGGCTCAATGGACGATATCGAACAGATCAACACGGCTGAAGATTATCCGCAAGGCAAATATGCGAACCGAACTCTTGCCCGAACGGTGGCGTTTCAGGTTTTGTATCAAGACGATCTCAATCCCGGTTCCGCAAATCAGTTCGGCGAGTCGTTTTTAAAAGACGAACTGCCGGACCATGAGCAGATCCGCAAGTTTTCGCAATCGCTGATCGACGGCGTCGTGCTGAAAAAGAAAGAGATTGACGTGAAAATCGGTCGCGTCGCCGAAAATTGGGCCGTCGATCGTATGAACCCGACGGACCGTAATGTGTTGCGGATCGCCGTTTACGAGATTTTGTTCATGAAAACCCCCCGTCCCGTCGTGATCAACGAGGCGGTTGAATTGGCGAAGCGGTTCGGAACCACGGAATCCGCCGGGTTCGTCAACGGTGTTCTCGATAAAATAAAATAAGGAGTTAGGAGACAGGAGTGAGGAGTGAGGAAAAATGATACCGAACTTCGTTCGGCGACAGAATCTTCCCCTCCTGTCTCCTCACTCCTCTCTCCTAACCTCCTCCTCCCCCGATGTCTCTTTACGACGACGACCGTTATAGTTGGCGTGAGACGTATTTCGTGCTCTTCGAGCCGCAACGGCGGCCGCGATTGGCCGAGCTGCGACGGGAACTCCGTCCGCTCAAGGAGTCGGTCAAGATCGTCGACGCCGAAACCGACGATGTGGGATTCTTCACGAAACTGACCGTGGCGTCTTACGAGGATCACTCCGCGCTGGAAATCGTTTTCCGGCAAGGAGCCGATGTCGCCGCCGAAATGAACGCGCTCTTTCGCGTTCTCGGAGAGGGGTGCTCCGGCAAGGAAAAAGAGCGGCTCGAAACGGCGTGTCGTCAAGCGGCGAAATTCGACGTGCTTCATTTCGAACAGACGGCGGGAACCGGAGCGTTTAATGTCGTGAAACGTCCGGAGTTGGAGTTTTCGCCGAAAGGAATTTTCACGCAAAAAAAACGGGCCGGGTCGCCGAAAAAGAAAAGGACACGATTTCATTTCGATCCGAATTCGTTCGAAAAATGCCGGACCGGTTCCGCGGATGTTCCGTTCGACGCCGAAGAAAGTTCCGTCGAACGGGTCGATCCGAAAACGTTGGTGCTCGTTCTCGGCATTCTCTGTCGCCTGACCGACGGCGTCGCGATCGATCCCGCCAGTGGTTGCGGATTTTGAAGCACGATCCCTCGTTTACGCTTCGGGCTCCGTTTTGCTTTATCCGAATTTCTTCAACAGCGCGTCGGGATCGCCGAGTCCGGGGTCCCATTCGATGCGGAGATGCCGGATTACGTCGGGATTCCGTTCGATCAGCAGCGGCTCCGCGCTTTCGACGTAATTGCGGCACAGAAAATCGGAACGAACCGGATGGATTGCGCCGACCCGATCCCGAATCCGGAGCGGTTGCACCCGGCAAAGGTTTCCGCACGGTTTTCCCGACGCGACGAGATTCGCCCGCCAAAAACAGTGCTCGCTCGAAAACAACGGAATCCGTCCGGCGACGATCCGTTCGATCCGGGAGACCGGAATTCGTTTCAGTAATTCGGCGTATTGTTTTTCGTCGAGATCGAAACCGAGCGTGATTCGTTCCGCTCCCCAATCGAGCAATCGGCGGAACGACAGGTCGTTCACGACGTTCAGCGAAAAGTCGACGATCACGGGGAAGTTTTTGTTGCGAAAATACGTCAGTTCCGTCAGATTTCGAACGAGAACGGCGTCGGGTCCCACCGCGGCGATTTCGTCCAGTATTTTCGTTTCGCCCGGCTTCAGGATGCGCGGCGCGACGGCAATAAACCCGGCGGCGTGTTTTCGTAACAGATCGGCGGCCGTGGCGTATCCGCTCCGCTCCTTCGGTTCGACGTAAAACGAGCGGCAACCGGCGTCGATGCAGCGTTGCAGGGTGTCTTCGTTCGAAAAAAGATTTTCGTCCCGAAACAATAAATGCAGCACCGTTCGGTCCGGCTTCGGCGAATCGGCTTCCAGGCGTTCGAAAAAGAGCTTGTTTTCCTGTCGGATATCTTTCAACGACGGGCCGAACGCAACCGGCTTCGGCGACGCAACGAAATCATCGAGCCGTTCGACCATTTCGCGGCGGAGTTGCCCCATCACGCTGAGTGGAAGCATCGGGGTGCCTTCGATTTCAGCGTCGACGGTCGTCAGTTCGTAGATCGTTTCGCCGAGCCGACCGAATTGCTCCTGGAGCGTTTCGGCCGTCAACGGATGTTTGCGGGCCGCTTCGAGGTTTGTTTCGCCGACGATGCGGAATTCCGCGCCGACGCCGCTTTTCACGTCGATGCGGATCGGCTCACCGACCGCGGCGCGAATGTTCAGTCCGATGGGGACTTTTCGTACGATTCGGTGCGACTCGAGGTTTTTGCGGAGTTCCTTTTGCAGACGGGGATCGTTCGTTTTTCGTACCGATTGTCCGGGGACGACGTAATACGGATCGAGCGAATCATTGGCGAACGTCAGGAGAACCCGATCTCCGGCTCGGGCTTCGAGCACGGATTCCCGGCGTTGGATGATTTCGTACACCCGACCCCCTTGCGACCGTTCGGGGATCGATTCGTTTTCGAACAACACGCCGTCGCCTCGCCGGACCGAACCGGAGAGCTTGACGACGGCGGCGTCCCGTCGTATCTCGATCACCTTCCCGATTTCCGTACCGCGATGCGACATGATCTGGCCGGGAACCAATCGGCGCGGATCGACCCCTTCGAGCCAACCGGTCGAAGAGCCTCGGGAAAAGGTCAGCTCAAGGCGTTGGAGATCGACGTTGACGGTCGGCGAACCGGTTGCAAGGATGTCGAGGGCTTGACGATAGGTTTTCGTTACTTCGGCGACGTATTCCGGCGGTTTGAGGCGTCCTTCGATTTTCAGCGATCGAATTCCCGTTGCGACAAGTTTCGGCAAAAGCGGCAGCGCGGCGAGATCGCAAGGGCTGAGCAACTGTTTTGCGTCGCCGAAAGAGCGGCCGGTTTTTTCGTCGATCAATTCGTACGGTAAACGGCAGGGTTGAGCGCAACGGCCCCGGTTGGCGCTGCGACCGCCGAGTGTCAGGCTGGCGTAACACTGACCGGAGAATGAAATACAGAGTGCTCCGTGAACGAACGCCTCCAATTCGACGTCGGTCGACTTGCGCAACTCGTCGATTTGTCGCAGCGATAATTCCCGCGGCAGAACGACGCGCCGGATTCCGAACGATTGCGCCAGTACGATCCCTTCCGCCGAGGTGAGACTCATCTGGGTCGAAGCGTGGAGCGGGAGCGTCGGGCAATATCGTTGTGCAAGAGCGGCGACGCCGAAATCCTGCACGAGAATCGCGTCGACGTCCGCCTCGACGAATTCGCGCAAGAGCGTTTCGATGTCGTCGAATTCATCGGCGAGGACCAGCGTGTTGAGCGTAACATAACCGCGAACGCCACGCCGGTGCAGCAGCGTCATCGTTTCACGCAGTTTTTCACGCGGAATGTTTTTAGCGCGGACCCGGGCGTTGAAGTTGTCGAGTCCGGCGATTCCGAAGTAAACGGCGTCGGCCCCGTTTTCGACGGCGGCGAGCAACGCTTCTTCGGAGCCCGCCGGTGCGAGCAGTTCGGGAATCGGGCGGCGTGACGATGTGTTCATGAAGATTTTCGCGGTTTGTCGGGTTACGCAAAAGAACGTGTTCGGCGGATCATAGACGGAAGTCGGTCAAACAACGGATCGGTATTATCACTTGTTCAATAAACGTCAGTATAACATAAATCTTGTGTACCAAGAGTGGGCGCTTCGGAAAACGAGACTTCTCACGGACGATTCCATGGGATATAATGAATGTGTCGACGATTTTCGCCGATGGACCATCCATTCCCCAAGGAGATACCGCGATGACCGCCAAGAAGAAACGTTCGTTGGGCCCCGCGACACTGTTGTACCCCGAACCCGCGATCCTGGTCGCCACTTACGACGCCGAAGGAAAACCGAACGCCATGACCGCCGCCTGGGCGGGGATCTGCGCTTCCGATCCGGCGAGCCTGATGGTCGCCATCCAACCCCCTCGCCACACCCACGATCCGTTGTTGCAACGAAAAGCGTTCACCGTTTGCGTGCCGTCCGAAGCAATGGTCGCCGAAACCGATTTCGTCGGGTTCGTTTCCGGAAAAAAGTACGATAAATTCGCCGTCTGCGGCTTCACCGCCGTGAAAGCGGAACATGTCGACGCCCCGTACATCGCCGAGTGTCCCGTCGTTCTCGAATGTTCCTTGACGAACCATCTGGAGCTCGGCACCCATACGATCATGATCGCCGAAATCCGGGACGTCAAGGCGGACGAAGATTGTCTTGACGCTTCAGGGAGCTTTCCCGACATCGAAAAGTTGCTGCCGATCATTTTCGACAGCGGTTCAAGAAGTTATTACGGCATCGGGAAGAAGATCGGTAAGGGATGGAACATCGGTAAATCGCTCCTCAAAAAAGAGGAGTGAGAAACGTTACCGCAACGAGTCGAAGTCGCCATCGAGCCGGGACCTACGGTCCCGACTCCCGCCGACCTTTTTGCACGAAATCACTTCTTTTCCGTTTTGGCATCCGGTTCGACCACCGGTTTGGCGACTTTCGTTTTGAACGGTTGCGTTCCCTTGGAGACCTGCACGTCGTCCCAGATTTCATTTTTCGGGATCGACAGCACCGTCTTGTCGCCATCCTTGCCGATCGTCGCGGTCAATTTTTGTAACTTTCTCTCGACCGGCCTGCGGGTGATGTCGTCGTATTTCTCCGCGAGAACGATTTGCAGCTTTCCTTCATTGAAGATCGCGCATCCGCGGTAATTGACGTCCTTTTCGGTGGTCGCCAACTTTCCGGCCTTCATGACGTGATGCGACGTTGCATGGTCGTGATGTTTCGCTTCGAAGAAGCGAATGGGAAAGAGTCCGTTTTTCGGATTGTCGATCTCGACGATCATCGGATTCTGTCCTTCGGTTCCGTGAAACTCGCCGTACAGCCCCGTTTCGAAATGAAATTCCTGGTCCGGATATTCCTTGGACACGGCGTTGGCGAATGTCGGATCGATTTGCACGACGTCGACGGCTTTCCATTCTTTTCCGGCGGGAACGCTCAACGTGATTTTATCCCCGTCCGTTTTGATGGTCGCCGTCATGTTTCGGAGGTCCCAGTCCATGTGTTCTTTTTCCGTTCCTTCGAATTTTTCGATCAACTGGATCACCAAGGTGTTCGGAGCTTTCAGGACCGCCTTTCCGACGAATCGCTCGTCGTCCTTTTCGTGATGTCCGTGTTGGGGAAGCCCATCCTCGAAAACCGTGATCGGATACACATTGTCCGCTCCGGGACCGATTTCGAAGCCGATGCGATCATCCCCTTCGAAACCGAGGTACTTGCCGACCAATCGCCTTTCCAACGGTTGGGACGTTTCGTTCATCGCGGCTTTTTTCGATGCCGCCTTGTCCGGTGTCGCCGGTTTCTCTTGGGCGAACGTCGTCGAAACAATCGACAGCATGGCAAACACGATGGCGGTCGAAACGAAAATCCCGATCATTTTGTTGCTGTGATGTGTCACGGTCTTACTCCTTTGTGGGGGGGTGATGGTTACTCGGTTCGAACACGATGTCCGAAGTCGAGTGGCGTTTGAAAAAATTTTAGAGCGATGCAAGTCGATGGCAAATTCGGCGCAAGAGCAGCAAGAGTCGATGCGTCGCCAAGCATCACATCGTCAACGGATGAACGGTCCTGCTTAACTTAACGTACCCGGGGACTTACACTCACGGCATTGGCGTCGAATTCGCGACCGACAAAGAAAAATTTTTGGCGTCGTTGGACATTAGGGCGTCCGTACAAACGATTTGGGGCGGTACGAAAATCGATCTATTTTGAAAATTGCGTCTTGACTTTTGGGGAGAGTCGCCAAGAATTCCTATAACACGACCGCAAAACGATTCAAGAGCGGAGCTCTGACGATCATCGATGATTTTCTTTTTCGCGTGTTTCCTATCGTGCCGGATCGTCCGGTACGAACTGAATGAACGTCCGTTTTCAAGAGGAAATCAATGAGTTTTTCGCTAAAATCACCGATCGTCCCGTTTATTTGCACGTTATTTCTCGTGCTGTCCGTTTCTGCCCAAGAGCAAGAGGAGGTTCCCCTGTCGAAGAGCGCAAAGCCGCAAGGCGTCCAGCAAGCCAAACCCCAAAACGTTGCGAAGGAATCGCCGGACGCCTATTGGATCGGCGTCCGTATCGCTCCGGTACCGAGTGTTTTATTGTCGCATTTCGGTGATACGGAAAACGGGGCGGGCCGCATCGTCGTCGAGCAGGTGATCCCCGACGGTCCTGCCGCGAAAGCGGGTCTGAAACGTGGAGACGTCATCCTTCAACTCGGGGGAGTGGAGATCCACTGTCTCGGTGACTTGGTGAGGCAGGTCGACAAAACGAAAGGGACCGAACAGGCGATGGTCGTGGCCCGTGACGGAAAGACAACGAACCTGACCGTGACACCGACGGTACGCCCCGCCGAGCCGGTCGTCGGCGAAGTCACGGTCGAGGGCTTTCCCGGCAATTCGTTCAATCCGGAATTTCCGTTCAATTTCCATCGGCCTCGTCGGATGATGCGGCAGATGGAGAACGCCTTCCGCCAGATGCAAGGCGGAGTCGACGGCGGACAAGTGACCGAAGACGACGAATATTCCGAAGCGGAAACGCTTCCCGGCGGCAAGAACAAGCGGCTCGACGTCAGCGTTCATACCGGTGCCGACGGCAAAACGAAAGTTCGTGTTACGAGAATGTCCCCCACGAAAGAAGGAAAGCCGGAGAAGAAAACCTGGGAAGCCGAAAGCGTCGAGAAACTGCCGGACGAAGTTCGTCAAGACGTCGAAAATCTTTTCGGCAAGTAAATTTTGTGGGGAAAGAGTCTGTAATAACCCGTCATCCCCGCGCAGGCGGGGATCCAGACGAAAAGGCCAACAACCGTTTGCACTCGTTGTTCATGTGTTCATGAAACTTGGTTCCGTGAACACCGGATACAAAAGCACATGAATGTCGAATCTCTGGGTTCGGGAATGACGAATCTTTACCTCGTCACCGCGCCGTCCGGTCAGCGTTTTCAACCATGGACGGATTCAACCGAATCGGGGAGACCGTCGCATCGCTCAAGGTTGTTCCGGAGACCGTTCGCAAACGGACGGCGATGTGAAACGGTTTGAAATCGTCTTTCGTGATGAACCACCAATACTCGCCGCTGTTCGCCAGATTCGTCGCGATCGGCAACCACGGTCCGGAAAGCGATTCCCCCCGCAGCACGTCGACGAACGCCGTTTGAAGCGTCTCGCCGCCGGAGTTCCAGCGGACGACCATTCGTGGTTGGCCGCTCGCTTTTTCCAACGCAACGCCGTTGATGCTTCCCGGACCGGTCCGACGGGCTTCCAGGTTTTTCGGCGGTTCCACGGCTTCCGGAGTCGTCGGGGACGGCATCGGAACAGACTTGTTCGCCGCAATGGTCGCTGCCGCCGTTGCGGGAGACGCTCCGGGAGTTTGGGCCGCTGTTTTCGCTTTCGGTTGAACGGTTTTCGGTTCGAGCGCGATTTGTCCCTCGTAAAACCGATTCATTTCGGCGAGGAGCGGATCGATGGTCGGTTTCGGTTTCTCCGCGGTTGTTCGTTCCGGAACCGATTTGACGGGAACGAGTTCCCCCGTCGGCGCAAACAGTGTCGGCAGCGGACGTTCGGCAACGGATTTCTTCGTCGGAGCCGCCGCTGAAGCCGGAGCGGACGGCGACGGTTCGTTTCCTCGTTGGGGTTCCGCAAGCATCGGCAGACCGTCATCCGTTGGCGTTGCTTCGGGAGCGGGGCTCTTTTTCTTTTCCTCTTTGCGAACTTGCATCCGAAGCGGTTTCGGCGGCACGATCGGCGTCTCGCTCTCAGAACCTCTCGAAACCGGTCGCTCCATTACGGTTGGCTCCACGAACCGATTCGCCATGGAAACCGGCGCCGTCGGATCCGATTTCTGCTCGGGGATCGGCTTGGGGTCGGGAACCACGGAATTCACGGAATTCGGCTTCTGATCCGGTTTCGGCGGAGCGTCGCTCAACTCTTTGGTGGACGATGAGGGGGCGGCGGTCGATGGATTGCCGGGAACGGAAGACGGCTCGAATGATCCTCGTGCTTTGGTGTCGACAAGGACTCGAAGATTCGGGCCCCCTTGGTTCGTTGCGACAATCCTGCCGGAAAGCGTGATCGTTCGGAATGAGAACCAATACTCGCCGTCGCCGGGAGCCTTGAATTCGAATTTTTTGGCGTCGACCGGTTGGCGTTCGCCGGAAAACCAACGGGTTCCGTAATCCGTGGAATAAAGCAATTCGACTTCGATCGGCGGATCGGCGGATCCGTTGTTGCGGATTTCAAACGGGATCGAAAACGCCCGCTGATCGCAGGGAATCGGTGTGTTGGACGGCAGCGGCGCAGTTCGATCCTGAGCCGAAACGAAGCCGACGCAGCAGAGACAAAGTCCGAAAACGAGGGAGCGTTGAAATGTCATTGGGGGGTCCTCCATTCATCGATTGGCAATCGACGGAATTCGTGTAATTCTGGACGCGGTCCAATATTTTTCCGGGGAATTCAATCGAACGGGTTGTGTCGTCGGCGCCCGGCGCGGTTTTTCGACGAAATTCGGATTTTTTCCTTCGCCGGCCCCATTTGTTGGTTATAATGACGTAAGGATCGCGAGATTCCGAACGAAACGGTTTTCTGCGGAGCAACGATCATGACGGGCATATCTCCTTCAACGATTATTCAGTTGATTCTCGGCTGTACGGGGATAGCGATTTTGACGGCGATCGGTTTTTACCTCTCGAGTGTACTTCGCGCACATTCGCTACAAAGAGAACCGAAGACGGAAGAACATCTCGATTATTTCCGAGAACTGAGTTCCCAAGGTGAGCTGACGGAGCGGGAATTCCGAATAATTAAAAAACAGCTTTCCAGTCAGATCGCTGACGCCGCGAAAGCCGAGCGCGAAAAAACGTCGACGCCGGTCTTTCGACCGGAATTGCCGGATGTCGTGCCATTGATGATGGGACAGGTTCGGCAAGATGGGCAAAACGACGACACGGGATCGTACAGCGCCGGTGACACGGCCATGATCGACAATTCCGACAAACCGTCCGTTTAGCGGAGCGGCGCAGACGCCGGCGGAACTTACCGAACAAAGATAAAATTTTAACGTATTGATTGATGAACACGGCAACCGCACGGTTCGTCATGAAAAAGGGTTTGGCATGGATGCTCGAAAACAACCTGACATGACATCGGAGTCGTCCTCGGCACACGAAACGGTCCACGAAACGACATTGACGAGCAACTAACATCAGGTCCAGCGAAAGGGTCTCCCCATGTCCTCCGGAAATACCTCGAATAAAAACAGTACCACGAAGAAAAACGCGTTCTGTTCCTTCTGCCGCAAGAGCTATCGGGACGTCGGTCCCTTGGTCGAAGGCCCCGGCGACGTTTACATTTGCAGCGAGTGCATCGATCTTTGCCAAACCATTTTGACGCAGGAACGGCGGCGTCGGGGGGGCTCCTCCGCGAAACCGTTCTCCCAAGTGCTCGCTCCGCGGGAAATCATGAACCGTCTGAACGAATACGTCGTCGGTCAGGAACAAGCGAAGAAAGTTCTTTCCGTCGCGGTGCACAATCACTACAAACGGCTCATTAACAAAGACGAAGGAGGCGATGTCGTCCTCGACAAGTCGAACGTCATGCTGATCGGTCCGACCGGCTCCGGCAAGACGTTGCTCGCCCAAACGTTGGCGAAAATCCTCGATGTTCCCTTTGCGATCGGCGACGCGACGACGCTCACCGAAGCCGGTTACGTCGGCGAAGACGTCGAAAACCTGATCCTGAAACTGCTGCACGCCGCCGATTTCGACGTCGAGTTGGCGCAGCGGGGAATCATCTACATCGACGAAATCGACAAGATCGGCAAAACGTCGCAGAACGTTTCGATCACCCGCGACGTTTCCGGCGAAGGGGTGCAACAATCGCTCCTCAAAATGCTCGAAGGTACCGTTGCGAACGTCCCGCCGCAAGGGGGCCGCAAGCATCCGGAACAGCAGTACATTCAGGTTGATACGACAAACATCCTCTTCATCTGCGGCGGAACGTTCGTCGGACTTGAGGACATCATCGGGCAGCGGCTCGGCAAAAAGTCGATCGGTTTCAACCTGACCGCTCCGACGGAACGGGAAGATCGTTGCACGGAATACCTCTCGAAGGTTACCTCGGAAGACATCAACCATTTCGGCTTGATTCCGGAATTGATCGGCCGCTTGCCGGTGATTTCGACGCTGAATCCGCTCGACGAAGACGCTTTGGTCAACGTGATGAGCGAACCGAAGAACGCCTTGGTGAAGCAGTACAAGCGGCTGTTCCAAATGGAAGGAGCCGACGTCGATTTCTCCGAAAACGCGCTCCGGGCGATTGCCCGCAAGGCGCTCGACAAGAAGACCGGAGCCCGTGGTTTGCGGTCCATCGTCGAGAACATCATGCTCGACATCATGTTCGAACTCCCCGACCTTCCGGAAGGGCAAACGTACCAGATCACCGAAGAAGTCGTCGAAGGACGCGAATCGGTGATTCCGATGCCGACGACCGAGTTGATCACCAAGAGTGCGTGATTGATTCTTTTGTCCAACGAATTCCCCACAACGCCGCACATTGTGCGGCGTTTTTGTTTTAACGCCTCTTTTGTTCATTGGGCCGGCGCTCCACGACAATGGCGTTTCATTTTCAAAAAAAGCCGCAATTTTTCGGACTTGCTTTTTTTCATTCTTTAGCTTTCCGGCAACCGTTTGAAGCGGAAAAAAATACCGTTTCCCGTCGCGGAATCTCATTGATTGTTGTCAGGACGCCGGTAAAAGTTTTTTCGACGAACGGACCGCTCACTCCGGCGTGGAATTTCTCCAGTCGGGGGCAATTTCGTTGCGAACCGGAAGGCACAAATCTGAAATTTGTTTCGTTGACTTTCCCCTTCATGCCACTAGAATTCCCTCGAAGCAACAAACGGAATCACGGAGGATCGACGGAAAAGCAAGGAAATATTTTCGGCATTCACTCACCGGTAGCAGTCAATTTTTTACCCCCACCAACGCAGCAATTATGATTACACACGGAAGTCATCACGACGACAGCGCCCATCTGCGATCTCACGCGTTCCATCGGTATTGGATTCACGAACTGGATCAAATGGGAACCGAGCAAATTCTTCATTGGACGGTTGACACGTATGCCAACAGAATCGCCTTGGCGACTTCCTTTGAACCGAACGGATGCGTTTTGATCGCGATGCTGTCGGAAATCCTTCCACGCATCGATATCATCGAGACGAGTTTCGGGTATTCGTTTTACAATACCCATGCGTTGAAATCGATCTTGCAGTTGAAATACGACATTACTCTTTCCTGTTGCGGCGGTACCGACTCGGATGGCAAATATTACCATTTCGACACCGAATCACATCATTCGGGCGTTCCCCGACGGTATTTGAGCCAGCGGGCTTTTGAAACGATTCGTCGGCCCCCGGTTCCCTACGACGTCCTGATTTGTTGCGATACGCAGCAGCAGATTCCGACCGGCGAAGCGCTCCCGATCATGGAGTGGGATCCGTGGTTGCAAATCACGAAAATCTATCCGCTGGCACGTTGGGGGAAGGCGTCGCTTTGGAACAAAATCGACCGTGAATCGATTCCTTACAGTCCGTTTTTCGACACCAACACCATGTTCCAACGTCCTCGGCAGCGCGACTTCATCTCCGCCGTGTTCCAGGAAGCCGGGACGTTTTAATGTGCGGCAATAAAAAATGAACGGAGTCGTGTTTTGTACGGAGCGTCGCGGAGTTCAAAACACGGCGGACATACACGGCAGTCGGCCGAACAACGGATCAAAATACATCACCTGCTCAATAACGCCGAAACCGGCTGGTACCGTAAACGCCGGCAAGGATCATGACGGAACCGATGATTTGGTCGAGTCGAATGTTTTCGTGCAAAAACAGCCAGCCCGCTCCGACGGCGACGGCCGTTGCGATATTCATGGACGCCGAAAGTTGCGCGGAGGTTAATCGCTTCAAGGCGATGCTGGCGATCAACGTCGTCAACAACGATGAAAACAGCCCGAGAAACAGGACCGATGCGACAAACTTCCCATGGCAGAGCGGCTGGAGAATCGTGCCGATCGTTCCGTTGACGCAATGGGTGCCGATCGAAAGCGGCACGAAAAATACGACGCCGACGAGCATCAGGTAAAACGTGATTTCCGTCGCTCCGAACGAACGGACCGATACACGATTGAGGACCGCGTAACCGGCACTGGCGCAGCAGGAAAGAAGAATCAGCGTGTAACCGAGGAAACTCCCCGAATTCCCGGCGCCGCTTCCGCTCAACGTCATATAAACGACTCCGGCGACGGAAAGGGAGATCGAAGCGTACTGCCGAAGATTCGTCTTCTCCTTGATGCAAACCGCGGCAAGAATCGCCGTCAGGATCGGCGCCGTCGCGGTCAGGATTCCCGCTTCCGATGACGTTGCGTACAGTAAACCGTACGCCTGGAACAGGAAGAACGCCAACGGATAGCAAAGCGCCAGCGGCAGCAGCCGGCGCATCGTCCGGAACTGGAAACGGATCGGTTTGTTCGTCGACCGAACGGCGCAACAAAAAACCGTGAAAGCGAACAGAAACCGCCAGGCGAGGGTATCGATCGCGCCGGCGGTCGTGACCGCGACTTTGGCGAACAGGAACGAAAGCCCGATGATCGTTGCGTTGACAATCGCCAACAGTGATGCCGACAACATCGACGGGGTTCCGGGGTTTTCGGGCCGCATCTTATTTTACCCGCCGTTTTTCGATGTGTTCCCAAAGGAGCTTGTTGGCGGCGTCGGCCTCCGGTTTCGGGGTGTTGTGTCCCTGCTCCGGCATGGTGAGAATCTGTTTCTGTGACGAAATGTTATTGTACGCCACATAAACCGACGTCGGCGAACAGACGTAATCGACGAAACCGACGGTCAGGACGCATTCCGCCTTGATCCGTTTCGCCAACGAAGCGGCGTCGACGTAAGGAACGACCGTTTCGATCACCGCCGGATCGACTTGAGAAGGAATGTTTCCTTTCAAGAAGCCGGGCCAGCCGCCGAACTCCTTGTCGAGATAGCCCGTGTGGTAACAGATCGCCGGAACAAACGCCTGGCAGAACGTCACGTCGGGATCGAGGCCGGCGGCGGCGAGTGCTTGACCGCCCCCTTGGCTTCCCCCTTTCACGACGATCGTTTTGCCGTCCCATTCCGGTTGCGCTTTCATGAATTGGAGTGAGCGGTAAACCCGTTGGAACATCCCGACGAAATACTGCTTGTCACGATTGTCGAGATTTTCCCAACGATAATTCTTCATCGGACCTTTGTAAAGATCGGCGTACCATTCGGCCGGTTTGCCGTTCTCCAAACCGTGCGCGTTGATGTCCAAAGCAAGGGCCCCTTTCTCGGCTTCCCAGATCGGCATCCTGGCACTGCTGACCCCGGCGCCGTGATAGCTCACGATGATCGGCAGCGACTTCGGTGTTGCCTCGGTCGGCTTGGCGAAGTATCCCGACATCGATTTTCCGCCGGTGCAGTTGACCTTGACGTCGAATACCTCCACGTTCGGCTTCGCTTGTTTTCCGGCGTCGACTTTTTGTAACGCCGCCTCGATCGGGAGGTCGTCGAGTTCTTTTTTCCTGGCGGTCCAGAAAGCGTCGAAATCGGTCGGCTCCGGTCGGGCCGGTCGGATTTCCAAGGGGGCGACGGCCGCTCCGGCGATTCCGGACGCTTTGTTTCCTTGGCCGTCTTGCCAATGCACGTCGCATTTCAGGAATCCGGGACGATCCAACGACGCTTCGAGTTCGACGCGGGAATCGGAACTCTCGACGGTTCCCTTTTTCAGGTATCCGCCGTCGCCGGTAATATTGTACTGAATCTTTTGCTTCGAAAGCGGCTTCCCTTTTTCGGTGAGTTGGATTCGGAAGAGAACCTTTTCCCCTTTTTGGTAAACGGCGTCCTCTCTCTCGGCGCGGGCGGAGAGTTTGTAATCCGACTCCGGTTGCCTGGCTTGTTGGGCCGTCGCCGCCGCAACGGTCAGGAAAACGAACAACATCACCGCCGCCGACATTCGAACTCGAAACAGGGACATGTCAAAACTCCTCGATTGGTGAACAAAAATGACCGTTTGCGTTTCCGCCTCGCGGCATGACTCACTCCGCCGTATTCCACGCCGTCGGAAGCCGAATTGCCCGATCGCGGCTCGGACCGATGTCGAACGACTCGGCGATGTTGTTCGGCAGCAGATCGGACGGCACGAGCTTCGACGTCGGTTTGCGAATTTCGGGCAAGTATAACTCGGCGGTCGGCGCTGCTGCGCCGGTGCGGTTACGCCAATCAGCCAGGGACATTTCGTTGGCGTTTTCCGATTCGGAACTCGCACTGAACGGTCGGAGCCGCCAGCCGAGCGAAACATTTTGGAAATAGTTGCCGCTGCCGCTCCAACGGAAAACGGAATCACTCGCTTTCGGGAAGATGGTCCCCTGCAATTCGGCGAGCGGCGTTTGATTCAAACGGATCACCGACGACTGGACGGAAGCGTCGACCCGCATCGGCTCCGAAGTGTCCGTTGAACGGTTTTGCCGAAGGAACGACTGCCGATCGTACAGGAACACCCGATCCAGCGCAATGAGAACGACGTTTTGTTGGTCGTTCGTCCGCTTGACGTCTTCGGTCTTCACGAACGACTTCGCCAACGCCACGAACGAATGCTCGATCCGGAAATCGACCGATTGGGACATTTCGCATTGGAGGCCGTTCGCCTCGCCACGAAGCAAGCAACCGTTGAGGCGGATTCGCAAATCCGGCGTCGTTTCCGCGGCGAACGGGTCCGGATCGGGAGCCGGGGATTCGCTTTTCGTCACTATCGGCTCGAACCCGGCGAGCGGCGGACTGTTACGAAAAAACGCGACTTCCTGGTGGTAGGCGGAAAAATCGGTCGACGCGTTCTGGATCGTCAGGCAACAGCGGTTAAACGTCAATGTGTTGGCGCCGAACAGTTCGAAAAGAGTCCAGCGTGGAGCGAGGACGTTATGGTCGATGTGCATTTCCACGGCGATGTCCTGGAATTCCAACTCGCAGTTGCCGACGGCGAACATGCTGCGCGACGTTTGCGAGAACGAGAGCGTATCGGAAGACGCGAACGTCAGCAGCGGCGCATAGCCCGGGGCGGCGGCGATTTTCAGGTTCCGTCCCGTAACGGAAATCGGATCGATGCCGATTTTGCCGTTGCATTTCAATTCAATCGTCGCCTGTTTTCCGGATTCCGCGATCGCCTCACCGAGGGTTGCAAAGGAGCCGGGCGTATCTTTGGTCGGATCGACGGTCAATCGCAGGTCGATCCGGGCCCCCTCGCCGTCGGTTTTCGCCAGCGTCTCGGCATGATCCTGAATTCGGGAGAACGTCAGCGATTCGAAGAGTCTCACGTTGCCGTTGCCGCTTTCCGAACGCCAAGAAGCGGCGATCGGTTTCACCGCCAAGTCGGCGCCGAACGGCTCGCTGTTCGGTCCCCGAAAAACGTCGGAGGGAAGAACTTTTCCTTGGGGCTGCGGAACGAACGACTTGATGGTATCGAACCACGCCGGCGATTGCACGCTCATGGAAAGCTGCTCGAACGTCGGAACGGGAACGATCGGTTTCGGGGGTGTCGATGCGGAGGCGGTTTCCGGCGTCGATACGGCATCGATCACAGGGGAATCGTCGACGGGGAACGGAGGGAATACAAACGCCGGGGTCGAATTCCAGAATATGCGCAGTGATAAAAACAGGAGAACCAGGACGCCGACGGCGGCGAACCATGGAACATGCTTCGTCCAAGTCGACTGCCGTGCCGGGGTTCCCATGGACCAATCGAGCTTGCCGGGACCTGTTGGTCGAAGTCCGAGCATTTCGGCGACTTGCACCAACGCAATCACCAATTCACCCGGCGTCTGGAACCGTTGTCGAGGATCCTTCGCCATCATTTTTTGGATTAGCAAGGCGATTTCCGACGGAATGTTCGGCTGGAAGGTCCGAACGTCCGGCGCAAGGTCCCCTTGATGCTGCAACAGCTTTTGGAGAACGGTCCCCTCCGGAAACGGCGGTCGGCCCGTCAGCATATAGAAGAACGTGCAGCCGAGCGAATAGATGTCGCTGCGAATGTCCGCCGCCCGCGGATCACGAGCCTGTTCCGGGGAAATATAGTCGAAGGTTCCCAGCGTGACGCCGCTCGCCGTCAAATCCGCCTTCGATTCCGACGGATCGAGCAGTCGCGCCAGTCCCATGTCGATCAGTTTGGCTCGGCCGGTTGACGTGATCAGAATGTTCGACGGTTTCACGTCCCGGTGAACGACGCCGTGGTCCGCGGCATGGGCAAGTGCGTGCGCAATTTGGATCAGGAAGTTAATCGCCTGTGGAACCGTGAAGACGCCGTTTTCTTCGACCAGAGCCCGAATATTGGTCCCCTCGACGTACTCGAAAACGATGAATGGAATACCCGCCTGTTCCCCGGCGAAATAAACCTGAGCGATATGCTCGTGATTGAGCCTCGCCGCCGATTTTGCTTCGTTCATGAACCGAGCAACGGTCCCTTGATCGTTGGCACGCTGTCGGGGGAGCACCTTGATCGCGACTTTTCGGTCCAACGCCGAGTCCGTGGCGAGGTAAACACGCCCCATGCCGCCGCCGCCGATGTAACTCCGAATGACGTAATGTCCGAGCGTCGTCCCCGGCGGCAAGGCTCCAGAAGCGTAAACTTCGGGGGTCAGCGGAGTTTGGTGGACCGATGAGGAAGCGTCCGAGGGAACGGAAACACCGAGGTCGGTGCTCGGATGCGGAATCAGCGCCTCACTGGAGGGGAGCGATGTCGGATCAAGCGATGTCGCCGTGCTCGGTGGCGGCTGGCTGTCGTCCGATAACGTGAGCGGACCATCCGACGACGCCCCGGCTGGAAGGGACGAAACGGAGGAAGATCGGTTGGCGGAACTCGAAACGACGTCGCTCATGATTCCCTATTTTACGTCAAATCGGAACGTTTTCAAGCTGCGTTCCGGCGTTCGTCCACCGCTTTCGTCCTTGACTGTGCAACACACTTCTCTATAATAGTCAAAAACTGTCGACGAGGACGGCCATGAGTCAGGAATCGTATCTGAAGCCGGAAGTGATCCGAACGATCAAACGATTGGATCTCCGCGCTCAATTTATCATCAAAGGATTCATGCACGGGCTGCACGCCAGCCCGTTGCACGGGTTCTCCGTCGAGTTCAGCGAACACCGTAAGTACACGCAAGGGGACGACCCGAACGATATCGATTGGCTTGTCTACGCCAAGACGGAAAAGTACTACATCAAGAAATTCGAGGCGGAAACCAACCTGATGGGATACCTTGCCGTCGACGCCAGCCGTTCGATGGGGTACACCTACCGCCAGGAAATGACGAAATTCGAGTACTCGATCTGTTTGGCGGCGGCGTTGGCGTACCTGATGATTCACCAACAGG
Source organism: Thermoguttaceae bacterium (assembly GCA_031549705.1). Lineage (GTDB taxonomy): Bacteria > Planctomycetota > Planctomycetia > Pirellulales > Thermoguttaceae > WRKP01. The sequence goes on along the minus strand of JAVBPI010000128.1, from coordinate 25,929 downwards.
ATCCCGTCGGTTTGGTGACGTTCGATGAAAGAGTCAGGCAATCGCTGAAGCCGAAGTCCCGCCGTTCACAGCTTGCGACAATTCTGTCGGTCCTCTCCAACCTGACGCCGGACGGCCAAACAGACATCGCGGCGGCCCTGATGCAGCTTGCGGCGATGCTGAAACGGCAGAGCATGGTGATGATTTTCAGTGATTTGCTCGGCGATTCCGATGCGGTTTTGAAAGCGTTGCATCGACTGCGGCACTCCGGACACGACGTGATCCTGTTTCATGTGTTGGACGAAGCGGAAACCCATTTCCCCTTTCACGGTCGGGTCGAGCTCGTCGATCCGGAGACCGGCGATAAAATTCCCGGCAACGCCGACGCCATGAAACGGGATTATCTCGCCTCACTGGAGGAGTTTCGAGCGAGATTTCGCCGGGAGTGTTACACAAGTCGTATCGATTACGTTGAACTGGATACGAGCGTCCAATTCGACAAAGCGCTCATCGAATACCTGACCCGCCGCAGCGGTCGCCGTTGATTTTCCCTCATTTAGCCGGTACTCCGCGTTTTCATCCGGGGATTGCGGAGTACCTTCATCCCCGGCTCTTTAACCCTATTATGATGGACTACTGCAAAATCATCCCGTGCCTCGATGTTAAAAACGGTCGTTTGGTCAAAGGAGTCAATTTTATTGACTTGAAGGATATCGGCGACCCGGCGGAGAACGCCGCCGTTTACTGCAAAGCCGGAGCGGACGAATTAGTGTTTCTCGACATCACGGCAACCGTCGAAGGACGTGAAAAATTGCTCCTCGACTCGATCAAGCGGACCGTGGAGGGGATCACGATTCCGTTGACGGTCGGCGGCGGTATCCGTTCGCTGAACGACATGGAAACGATGTTCCACCTCGGCGTTTCGAAGGTTTCGATGAACAGCGCCGCCGTGAAGAATCCGGAACTCGTTCGGGAAGCGGCGAAGGAATTCGGCGGAAATCGGATCACGGTCGCCATCGACACGAGAAAATCGGCGACTCTTCCGAGCGGTTTCGAGGTTGTCGTCGCCGGTGGAACCAAGGGGACCGGTCTCGACGCCGTCGACTGGGCAAGACGGATGGAAGATTCCGGCGTCGGGGCGATTCTTCCCACAAGCATGGACACGGACGGCAAACAGACCGGCTACGACATTCCGATGACCCGGGCGATCGCCGACGCCGTGAAATTGCCGGTCATCGCTTCCGGCGGGGCGGGGAAGCTGGAACATCTTTTCGAAGCGGTCGACCAAGGACACGCCGCCGCCGTGTTGGTCGCTTCCATCGCTCACTTCGGAACCTTCACGATCCGCGAAATGAAAGAGTATCTCGCTTCGAAGGGGATCAAGGTCCGACTCTGATACGTTTGTTTGATATGGGGATAATAAATGGCCGCCGGGAACGGTGGGTCTCCCGAAGCGACCGGATTGGCTGCATCTATCCGCTTATTCCGCTGCGCTATCTTCTCGGCTGCCATGCCGAATTTTCTCGAAAAAATTTCGGAAGAAATTAAACGAACTCCGTTTTCCAGCCGATTGGACCGGTAAGCATTATTCTCCGCATCGACGGAGAATACCGCATAATCGGCGCGACCGACACGGATCGTCGACGCGCCGCCCCCGGGTTTGCCCCTGTCCGCGCTTGGTGAACGCCATCATGCGGTCGGCGGTAGTCCTACCCCTCGTTACGGACAACAGCAGTAATCATCAGGGAGGATGTGAAGAATGGCAATTGTACAGTCGGCCCCCGAAGAGATCGCCAAATTGTGGGAGGATTTTATCCAGGACCGCACCAACGACGAGTTCCGGAATCAGCTCATTGAAAATTACATGCCGATCGTCAAGTACATCGGCGAACGCACCGGTTCACGTCTTCCCGAAGAAGTCGAATTGGATGACCTGATTTCCGCCGGCGTCTTCGGACTCATGGACGCGATCGACGCCTTCGACTTGACACGCGGCGTCAAATTCGAGACCTATTGCGTCTCACGAATCCGCGGTGCGATGCTCGACGAACTTCGGAACATGGACTGGGTTCCACGTCTTGTCCGATCCCGAGCACGAAAACTCATGGAAGCGAGCAAGGAGCTCTCCGACAAGCTCGGACGCCAACCGACTCATGAGGAGCTCGCCGAACATCTGAGCCTCTCCGCCTCCGAACTGGAGCGGGTCATGGTCGACGCCAACGCCGTCACGACGGTCAGCCTCAACAAAAAATGGTTCGAGACCGACGGTTCCAAAGACATCAGCGAAATCGATCTCGTCGAAGACCAAAAAGGGGAAGACCCGACGAATCGCATTCAAAAAGCCGACCTGATGCGTCTGGTGACGAAAGGGCTCAACCGCAACGAGCGGCTCATCATCATTCTCTATTATTATGAGGAAATGACGATGAAAGAAGTCGGTATGACACTGGATCTGAGCGAGAGTCGTGTCAGTCAAATGCACAGCAGCATCGTCGAACGCCTGAGAATGCAGCTTGACGAACGACGTCCCGAATTCGCTTCATAAAATCACCCACTCCGTTGCCGAAACACGCTCCCGTCGGTTGTTGCTTTTTGAGCGAAAATGGGTCCCTCCGATGGAGGAACCGAGCGACCGTCGGGCATGTCTCCTTCTTGATAAGGAAGTTCGTCATGAAGAAGAACTTCTGTCTTGGGATACACGCTCTTTCGAGAAAGAAATCGGAAGACGTCGCCGTCGCTCCCCCGGTTCTTGGGCAGAAAGAGCGGACGTTGTGACACGTCGACAACGATTCTTGGACGCTTCCCGGGAGCGTTGGGCGGCGTACTACTACAACGTTCACGAAATAGCATCTGAGAGCAAGGATAACCTATCGTGATCCCCGCCTGCGCGGGGATGACGAACATTATTTTCTTCGCTTTGTACTTGCCCTCTCCCGAGGGAGAGGGGAAAGAAATCAACGCGGTTGAAAGATGGAACGAGCGCCCCCTTTTCGCAAACGCTCCGAAAAAACTGTTGCGATCGGGTAAACTTTCCGCTAAAATAGCGTCGCATCCGCTTTCGTGACCGGTCTCCATTTTTGTTTTGGGAATATCCATGAAAACATTTTTCACCGTTCTGTCGACGTTTTGTTGCACGTTGCTTCTCGTGATCTCCGCTTCAGCCCAAGGCGGCATGAAGTTCAACCAGAACGACAAGGTCCCGATGAACACGACGGAGTCTGTTCGCCGTGCGATCGAGGACATGTCGAAAACTTTCGGTGACAAATATCCGAAGGGAGCCGAATATCTCAAACGGCTCGACGAAATCGAGAAAAAATTCAATACGAAGAAAAACAACCAAAAATTTCAAGCCGAAGTCCAAGCGGAATTCGACAAATTCCGTCGGGAAGCGCTCCTTGCCAATCCGTTGCTCGACGTCGACAAGATCGTCGTCGTTCGCCGCAAAGGACTCTGTGCTCCGACGCTGAACGCTTATTCGAACAACGAAATCGGTAAGAAGAACGGTTGGGACAACGACCTCGCCGTCGTTTCGGAACTCCGAAGCGAGACGCCGAAGATCGAGAAATTTTTCACGCCGCCGGGAGGTCGACCGATGCGGGACATGAAGCTCCATTGGGACGCCAAGCGGGTTCTTTTTTCGAGCATCGACGACCAAACCGGCAAATGGGGCGTCTACGAAGTGAATATTGACGGAACGGGACTCAAGCTGCTGACGCCGACCAACATGCCGGACGTCGACTTCTTTGACGCCTGCTATCTTCCCAACGGTGAAATTGTAACAGGATCGACCGCCGGAATTCAGGGGCTCCCTTGCGAGAACGGCCGACTGGCGATGGTCAACTTGTACCGTGTCAATCCGGAAACCAAGGGGATTCGGCAGTTGACGTTCGAACAGGACAGCGACTGGCATCCGACGATGTTGCAGGACGGCCGCGTGATGTATCTCCGTTGGGAATACGTCGACATCATGCATTATTTCAGTCGGATTCTCTTCACGATGAATCCCGACGGTACGAAACAGATCGAACTTTACGGCAGCGGTTCGTATTTCCCGACAGCGTTCAAATTCGCGCGGCCGTTTCCCGGCGATTCGCATGAAATCGTCGGCATCGTCAGCGGACATCATAGTCGGCCCGAAACCGGGCGGCTCTGCATCATCGATCCGACCGTCGGTCGAAAATATCCGTTCCGATTCCGTCCGAAAGACAAGGAATGGGGTCGGCAAGGAACGACGGTCGACATTCTCCCCGATATTCTCCCCGCCGAGAAGACCGGTTTCATCCAGGAAATTCCCGGTTACGGAAAAGACGTCGTCGGCAACGTTGTCGACAACCAGGCGGACGGCTTGAAGTACAACTTTATCCATCCGCATCCGATCGGGAAGAATTACATTCTCGTGAGTTGCCAAATCACCGGTTCGCCGGAATACGGCTTGTATTTGGTCGACCGGTTCGACAACATGACGGAAATCGCCAGACTCAAGAACGGAGATGGAATTTTCGAACCGATTCCGCTCATGGAAACGCCGGTTCCGCGTTCGGTTCCCGATCAAGTCGATCTTGAGCAGAAAACGGCAAACGTGTTCATCACGGACGTCAACTACGGCCCCGGTTTGAAGGACGTTCCGCGTGGAACGGTCAAGAATCTGCGGGTCTTCGCTTATCATTACGCTTATTGGCAGCGCGGCGGACACGAATCGGTCGGCATCCAGAGCAGTTGGGACGTCAAGCGGCTGCTCGGAACGGTTCCGGTCGAAGACGACGGCAGCGCGATGTTCGAGATTCCCGCCAACACGCCGGTCGCCCTGCAGCCGCTCGACGAACAGGGGCGTGCGGTTCAATTGATGCGATCGTGGATCGTTGGCATGCCCGGTGAAAGTGTGTCGTGCAGCGGTTGTCACGAAAGCCAACTTGAAGCGACGCCGAGCGTTCGGACCAAGGCGGCCCACCGCGGCGTCTCGCCGATCACGCCGTTCCTCGGCGAGGTTCGACCGATTGCTTTTGAAACGGAAATTTACGAGCCCGTCGTCCGCAAATTCTGCATCGGTTGTCACGACGGCTCGAAATCCGACCGTCCGGCGTTTACCGATGCTCGAAAAGCTTACGATACGATCAACGCTTTCGTCCATCGCGGCGGACCGGAAACCGACATGGATCTGCTCAAACCGTACGAATTTCACGCCTCAACCAGCGAACTGGTCCGAATGCTCGAAAAGGGACATCAAGGCGTGCAGCTCGACAAAGAGGCGTGGCAGCGGATTTATCTTTGGATCGACATGAACGCCCCTTGGCGTGGAAAATGGGACCATCCGGAACTTGCCAAGCGTCGCATCGAGTTGTCGAAACTCTACGCCGGAATCGACGACGATCCGGAAGACGAATACGACAAGCTGCTCAAACACTATGCCGACGCTCCGAAACCGGAGTTCGTTAAACCGGCGGAAGTACAGAAACCGACCGATACGTTGACCGCCGCGAACTGGCCGTTCGATAACGCCGTCGCCGCTGAAATGCAGGCGAAGCTTTTCGACGGTGCCGAACGAACGAAATTGATTCCGCTGGCTGATAACGTAACACTGCGGTTGACGAAGATTCCCGCCGGGGAATTCGTGATGGGAAATCTCAACGGAGCCCCGGACGAGTATCCTCGCAGCGTGCAGAAGATCGAAAAGCCGTTCTGGATCGGAACGACGGAAATTACGAACCAGCAATATGAAGCCTACGATCCGGATCACGACACGCGGTATCTCGACGAAGACGGCAAGGACCACACGACGCCGGGATATATCGCCAACCATCCGAACCAGCCGGTCGCCCGGGTTTCGTGGAACGAAGCGAAAAAGTTCTGCGATTGGCTCGGCGGACAACTCAAGATGAACGTCGACCTGCCGACCGAAGCTCAGTGGGAATGGGCTGCCCGTGCCGGAAGCGCCGAACAATTTTCGTGGGGAAATCTCGATGCCGATTGGTCGAAGTTTGCGAACTGCGCCGGTGCGGAAACGAGATTTCGTTACGCCCAGTGGGAGTTCGGCTCGGCGATCCATATTCGACATCCGTATCCGGCCGAGTGGACCTATCCGCTCCGGGACGATCGGTTCAGTGATTCGTGGTTCGTCGTTGATTACGTTGCGCAATCGAAGCCGAACGTCTGGGGCTTGTACGACACGGTCGGCAACGTCTCGGAATGGACGAAGTCGGATTACCAACACGGCGAACCGGGTCGAAAAATCGCTCGCGGCGGTTCTTGGGCGGACCGTCCGAAAGTCAGCGGCAACTCCGCGAAGTTCCCCTATTTGCCGTACCAAAAAGTTTACAATGTCGGTTTCCGGATCGTCGTCAACGAGTAAACCTCCTCACAAAGTGCCGGGGATGAAGCGGTACTCCGCGTAATTTCCTGAGGGAATTTTCGGTAAAACGACAAATCCGGGGATTACGGCGAGTACGCCTGCATCCCCGGCTCTTAACGAGCCAAAAAATCATGAATCGCATCATTGTATCTTCTGTTTGCGTTCTCTTTCTCCTTGCCGCCGTTCCGACGATGGGGGCGGAGGAAATTACGGACATTTCACAACACGTCGGCCTGATCGATGCGATCAAGAAATACTACGAGACCGTCGACAAGGCGAAAATGCCGTACGAAAACAGTCTGCAAAAAGCTCGGGAGGCGGCCCGGAAATCGGGAAACGTCGCGGTCTTCAACGCCCTTGAAGCGGAAATCGAACATACGGCCGGCAAGAACGGGCATGGCGTCAGCCGTTACACGCCGACGGATAAAGCATCGCTTAATCGAAAAGTCGCGTTGAAACGTGTCGTCGACGACGCTCGTAACGATTTTAAGAAATCGGCCGGACGAATCGCTTCGGAATTCCTGCGAAACGGAAAAACCGACTTGGCGAGGGAAACCGAAGCGTTGGCGAAACTCGAAGAACCGCCTCGCCATTACATCGATACGGAAGCCGGAATTCAGGTTCCCGATGCGGCTGACGCGATTGCCGCCGGCAACGAGAATGAAATCGCCACCAAAGTCGTCAATATCAAAAAATACTTGCCGCACGTTCCCAAAGGAAAAACGTTGAAAAGCATCTCGCCGGGAGGAAGCGGCACCATCGGCATGAACTGGGCTTTTTGCGTTTCAAAAACGCCGGACGATCGAATTCTCGTCCTCAGCCGTTTTGCGGACGAAAAATGGTTGCTCCCCTACGACGTGGCGTCCGACCGCTTCGGCAACGTGTTCGAACCGCCCAACGACGACCGTGAAGTCACCTTTCACGTCATCCCGCCGAAGTCCCCCGGAAAGTGCCTGGTCGGTTTTCGGTCCGGTCTTGTCTGCGAATACGACATCAAGACCGGTAAGATCGTCCGTCGAATCAGCGGCAAGGGACGCATCGACGAAATGGTGTTGAATAAAAATGGCGACAAATTATATTTCGGAGGACACCCGACGGTCTGGGATCTGAAAACGAACGAAGTCACGGAAATCGAAAGCGGGGACGGTAACGCACTGGCCTTGAGCAACGATGGAACCCGATTGGCGGCAGGTTTTCAAGACCGGGACGCCGTCACGATTTACGATACGGATTCCCTCAAACCGGTTGCGTCGATCAAGACGTTGTCGAAAATCACGACTTCCGTACAATTTACCCGCAACGGCAAAGGGGTACTGATCGGAACCGAGAATCCCGCGACGCTGTCGTTGCATGCGGTTTCGACGGGCAAGCCGATTTTCTCGATCGGCGGATTCGAGGAGGGGAAAGTTTCGAACGCATTTTTCAACGAAAACGAATCGCTCCTGTTCGTCGTCTGTTCGAAATACGGATGGTGCGATCCCCCCGTCCTTGTTTTTGACGTGAAAACATTGTTGCCGGTCTGTCAATTTCAGCTCGGCGAAATGTGCGGCGCCAAGAACGCCGTTCTCAGCGCCGACGAACGGCGACTCATTCCCGGAACCTGCCGCTCCGTTCGTGTTTGTGAAATTCCCGATCGTCCGACGATTTTTCAGGTGATCGGTGTTTTAAGAGCGATACCGTGATCGGAACATTCAGGTAGACCGCCGTTTCCATGGGATTTCGTGCGGTAATTTTCCCGATTTCGCCGCTTCGGCGGCGACGATTCCGGCCGCTTCGCCCATCGCCACGGCGTTTCCCGTGACACGGTAACTCGCATGGGCGACGAAATCACCGCTGATGCAGCGTCCCGCCGTCAATACGCCGTCGATGTCCTTCGGGATCAACGCCCGCATCGGGATTTCGTACGGTTTCGAACGGATACCGCCCCGTTCAATTGTTTGCTTGCGGTTCGAGTCCCGGTCGGTGGCGTGAATGTCGACGCCGAACTCGACCAAGCAGACGGCGTCGTCGAATCGAGCTCCGTTCGCAAGGTCTTCTTTCGTTACGACATACCGCCCGTGAATCCGGCGACCATCCCGGATGCCGATCTGTTCCGCCGTCGTCGCCAAACGGAGCCCCTCCCACGGTCCGCCGAGGGCGTTCAGTTTTCGAACGATTTCATGGATTTCGTTCCGGGCCCGGATCGTCGCGTCGGTCATCGCTTGCGCATCGTCCGGTCTCGTCTTGTATTCGTGGTTGAACATCAGGAGAACCAAATTACCGTACACATGAAAGATCGTCGGCATCCCGTACGACGGTTCGATCCCGGCCCGCTTCATCTCTTCGAGATTTTTGACCGTCGCCGGAACATGCGATTTCCAGCCGTCCTGATAAAATGAAACGAAATCCTTCAATTGGTCGACGTCTTTCACGACGGCCAAAGCGTTGAGAGTCAGCGGTTGGCCGAGACCGTTTTCTTCACGGCCGAAATCGAAACCGCAACCGGCTTGAGCGCAAAGATCGCCGTCCCCCGTCGTGTCGATGAAAACCGGTGCCCGCCAGGCCTCACGCCCTGATTTCGATTCCGTAACGATTGTTCGGACACGCCGTCCTTCCTTGTACGCGGCGGCGACTTGCGTTTGCAGTTGAATGTTGATCCCCGCTTCGAGACAAAGCTTTTCGAGCACCCATTTCATCTCTTCCGGCTCGTAGACGAAATCGCGGCGGCTGTCGAATCGGATCGCGTTCCGTTCGTGGAGCCGCTTTTTGATTTCCCTCGCTAGGCCGTCCTTGTCGAAGTCGAAAATGAACGTTAATAGTCCCGAGGTCCAAACGCCGCCGAGCGAACCTTGCAGTTCGATCAGCCGGGTCTTTGCCCCGGCTCTTGCGGCTGCGAGAGCCGCCGCGACTCCCGCCGGTCCGCCGCCGCAAACGATGACATCGGCGTCTTCGTGGACGGGAAGATTACGGGCCGGCTCCGTGAATGTTCGGGACTCCGCCGCGTGAACGGTTCCGGAATTTCCTGTCGACGGAATCGCAGCCGCCGCTAATATCGTTGCGCCCAAAAATCGGCGTCGGTCCGGTCGGAAAGCCATAGTATTGACGAGGTTGAGTTCGAGCAAACCGGTTCCGCGAGCGCCGGAACCTTCGGCTCGCGGGCAAAACTAAACACGCAGCGCAACACCGTGTTCGGCGACGTACGCTAAAAACGCTTTGTGGAACGATTCGATTTCCTCGCCGCTGAGCGTGTGTTCCGTCGAGCCGATCCAAAAACGGAACGAATAACTCGCGGTACCTTTTTCGAGCCCTTTTCCTTTGTACGAGACGAGGAATTCCCGTTTCACAATCAAGGAGTTCCTGAAACCGTCCAGGATCGTTTCCAAACGGTCGAAGCCGGCGTCGACATTCCAGACAAGAGAGAAATCCTGCCAGGAAAGCGGGAACCGTGGCGGCTCGACGAATTTCACGGTCGGGAAAAGGACGCCGTCCATCTTTTCGAGATCGAGATCGAACCAAACGACCTGCCCCCCTTCGGGACAAATTTCGTTCATCAATCGCTTGTCGAGAACGCCCATGCTCCCGACGACGGTGTCGCCGACCTTGATTTCGACCCACGGATTCGCTCCCTTCCACGGCTGGGAATTTTTCGTATCGGAATCGACGAACCGAACGCCTTCGATTCCGTACACCGCGAAAATATCTTCCACGGCGGACTTGATGTCGAGATAAAATTCTTCCAACGCCCCGGATTGTTGGAACGCGATTCCTGCCAGGGCACGCTGTTCGTTGCATTCCCGCTGTTTGCCGGTCGGGAGGTAAACGTGTCCCAATTCGAAGACGCGGAACTTATCCCGAAACGGCCGGTTTTTCGGAACCATCGCGAGAAGATTCGGAATCAACGTCGTCCGCATCCGGGCGGTTTCCGGGGTCGTCGGATTGCGCAACACCAATGTTTCGCCGGGTTCGAAACCGAGCGTCTTGAGCCAAAGGTCGTTGAACCAACCGTAATTGTGAACTTCGAGAAAACGGTGTCCCATCGCAAGGAGCCGGCGGGCCTTGTGCTCCATCTTGATGTATTTCTCGACGAACAGCGGACGGATCGGCTGCTCCGGCATGACGGGGGGAATATTATCGAAACCGTAAATCCGGAGCACCTCTTCGACGATGTCTTCCGGAATCGAGAGGTCCTTTGCGCTGCGGAAAGGCGGGATGCCGACGGTCAGCTTTCCCGCCGTGTCGAAATCCGCTTCCAGGCCGAGCGACCGGAGAATGCCGAGCACCTTTTCTTTCGGTAACGTAATTCCAGCGAGCTGTTCCAATCGCCCCGGCGGAAGTTCGATTTTCCGAACGGTTTCCTTCAGGTCGCCGTCGAGCGTGAATCGGCTGAGAACGTCGAGTCCCGCTCCGGATTCTTCGATCAATTTCAGGATGCGAGCCGCTCCGATTTTGACGTTGCACGGAGGTTGCGATTTTTCGTAACGTTGCGATGCGTCGGTCCGCAAATCGAGCCGTCCCGATGTTTTGCGAACCCGGGCTGCTTTGAAGTTCGCCGATTCGAGCAAAATCTTTTTTGTCGATTCCGTGACTTCGGTTTCGGCGCCTCCCATGATTCCGGCGAGGGCGACGGGGCGAGGAGTCGCGGTTGGTGGTTCGTGATTCGTGCTTCGTGAATCTCCCCAGATGAGCAAGTCCTCAGGAAAGAGATTGCGGGTTTGCCCGTCGAGGGTTTTGAACTGTTCGGAGCGCTGCATCGTTGCGATCCGGATGCCGCCGAGCTTTTCGGCGTCGAAAGCGTGAGTCGGCTGCCCGATTTCCCAATTGACATAATTCGTAACGTCAACGAGCAGATTATACGTCCGCAGTCCGAGCGCGTGGAGTCGGCGCTGCATGAAGAGCGGCGATGGGACCGTTCCGTTCGTGTTGAACTCGATGCAACCGTAAGCGGGGCAATTTTCGTAATCTTCGTTCTTGAGCGGATACGGCGGCAATGGGTCGAACGCCGTCAAGTCGAGTTGCAACAACGGTTTCAGCGGCCGTTCGAAAATCGCGGCGAATTCCCTGGCGAAACCGTAATGTCCCCAAAGATCGGGGCGGTGTGTCAAGCTCTTGTTGTCGATTTCAATCAGCGTGTCGGTTTCCGGTACGAGATCGATCAGCGGCGTTCCGATCTTGACGTCGTCGGGACATTCGAGAACGATTTCGTGCCAGGAACTCATTCCGAGTTCGGCGGCGCTGCAAAGGATTCCTTCGGTCGGTTTGCCGGACATCTCGGAATTTTCGATCTTCTTTCCGCCGTGCAGCACGGTCCCCGCCGGAGCGAACGGAACCTTGAGCCCGACGCGGACATTCGGGGCTCCGCAAACGGTCGAGTATTTCTTCGAACCGCAATCGACCGTACAGAAAGTCAATTTACCATCCAATTTTTCCACAGCGACAACCTGCCCAATGACAACGCCTTTGACAGAACGGTTAATCACGAGGATTCCTTCAACTTCGGCGGTCGCCAGCGTCAACCGCTTGACAATCTCCTTCGTATCGAGGCCGCTCAAATCGACGTAATCCGAAATCCAATCGAGAGAAATGTACATAATTGTCGTTAAATGTGAGTGTGCTGGTAGGTTGCCGACCGCCGGGCGGCAACGTCCGGTACTCCGGACTCAAACATGGAGCGCCGATCAAATGGAGTGCGGAGTACCGCACGCGACCGCTCGGCGATCGGTCGCCTACCTGACCGTGTTCTGCGTCGGCGATAAGTTTTTAATCGTTTCAAGAATCCGGATCCTCGCCTTGTCGGCGACGGAGCGGTCCTTGGCGTCTTTCCAAAAAATCCTGTCGACCCCTTCCGCGGCGAAGACGGACTCAAGCGATTCCTTGAGGACGGTTTCAGCGGCGTCGGTCGGTTTTCCTTCCGTTTTTCGTCGGGCGATCAAATTTCGTAACATTTGGATCGTTTCGAAATCTTCGATTCCTTCGCGCATCGCTTCCATCTGTTTCGCTCCAACGACGTTCGGATCGTTCGGATCGATGAACAGCGGCGTGTACATCGTCCGGGGGGCGAGATATTCGTTCCAGGAAGACGCTCCGCCGCCGTCGCCGAACGCCCAGAAGAACGAACCGGTTCCGTGGATGCGGGCAACGTCCCAGGCTTGGAGCCGGAAATAAGCGTACGGATCGAGCAGCCGCACCGGGCCGGAGCAGGAATAGAGTTGCAACTTCTTGTCTTTTTTTTGCCAATCGAGATAGAAAGCGTCGAATCCCTTCCGGTTTTGCAACCATTGCGGTCGGTTCGGACAGATCACGTCGTTCCTTTCGAAAATTTCGGTCGGCGCTTTTTTCAAGTCGGTGTAAACCGGGTCGACCCAGAGCTTGAGTTTCGGTTGCGCTTTCCGGATCGCCTTCCCCCAAGCGAACGTCGGGGCGAGATCGAAGTCGAGTCCGGGCTCGTCGGAAACGAGAAGATTGAATCGTTCCGGCTCGATCCCCTTCGATTTCCAGTGTTCAACCCAAGCGGTGATCCATGCGGCGACGGCGGCGTCGAATTCCGGGACGTCGTGCTTGATTCCCTTGATCGTCGGTGGAACGCTCAGGAAGATACAGTACTCCCGGGCGTTCGGCCATTGAGCATGCCAATCGTCGAATTCTTTCGTGTTGAGCGTTACGGAATTGTTCGTCTTATCGTACTCGAAATTCATCACGACGGACGGCCTCGCCCACGGAGCGTTGACGAAATGCTCTTGCAGGTGTCTCAAGAACGAGTCGCGGTTCTTCGGATTGACGCTGTACGCCCCGTTGCCGTTGGTGTACGACCAACCGCCGACGAGGAGCGACGTCTTCTCGGGGAACTGCATCGGCCAAACCGTCAGCTTCAACGGAATGTTGTCCAACGACCGCGGATTCTCTCCGGTGATGTTCAGGAATATATTCGTTTCGTAAAGTTTCGGCGGGAGATTGACGGGTCGGAACGTCAGATAAACCTGTTTGACCAAGCCGGGGAGCACCGTTACGGAAAATACGTCGTTGTCCTGATCGGCCAAGGGAAGAGCGGCGAGAACCGGTTCGAATTGCGCCGTGTCGGTCCATGGGACGTCGTGGACGGTGAACTCGGAAGGCGGAATTCCGTCGATCCGCAGGGAAACGGTGATCGGTTTCTCTTCAGCATTGTAGATATTGAACGCCGCCGCCCGATATTCGCCGCACATCGCATGGACTTCAATCGGATTTTTCGTTTCGAGAAATTCTTTCGACGGAATCTCGAACAGCGTCGCTTTGTCCCACGGTGAAACGGGAACAGCGTGAACGGTCATCCCGGACTCTTTCCAAAGCATCGCCAGCGCCTGGAAAATTTCGCGGTGCAAGGTTTGAATCGGAAAAACCGTCCGAAATTTTTGCAAGTCACCGCCCGGCATTCCCAAACGGCGGACTTCCTCAAGGGATCTTTCGATGGTGTCGTTGAGGAAGGAGATGTTTTTTCGAGCATCGTCGTCGATGTTCGCATCGACAGTGATTTTGCGAAGACTTGCCATGTCGTCAATCTGTCGACGATGAATGGAAAGACGAAACCGTTCCTTTTCGACGAACTTCGCGGGATCCGACTCGACGAAATGGTCGGCTTCGCTTCCGTGCAGGAAACCTTCATATCGAAAGATTCGGATTTCGTCCGTAAAAATGAAATTGCCGGACGACAACACGATGAACCGCACGAATCGGCCCTTCGCCTGTAATTCCCGTGCTGAAAAGCAGCGGATCGCGTATTTTTCCGGGAGCGGACCGTGAGCTTTCACGTCGAGGGAAATCAATTCACCGGCGTCACGGAAATTCTTGCCGTCGTCGCTGACGTGGACGAATACGGTGGTCGGCCACGTCACGCCGGCCGTTCCCGCCGCCGAAGTCATCTCGACGCCGCCGATCGGTTCGGATTTTTCGAGATCGACCGTGATCACGGCGAACGGAACACTCTGCCAGCCGACGGTCCCCTTTTGCGTCCAGAAATACTGGTCGGTCGTTTGACCGTCGGTCAATTGGATCGTGTCGTCCGGGTCGGTGCAGTGTTTGTACGTCGGTTTTGGTGAAAGCGTGTACTTCTTGCCGATCGCGAGATTCTCCGGCGATTCCGCTGCTTGGACCGATTGTCCGAAAACGAACAGGAGCGACAGCACGAGCGGGAGATTTGTTTGCAGCGTTTTCATGACACGAGAACAGGGGCGACTTCGATATTCCGGGAACGCAGTTCCCGGCTCGTAATTTGTGTAACGTAAGTTTCGTCGGTTGTTTATGTGTTGACGATTTCACCGATCAGGAGTCCGCCGGCAGCGTCCCGAACGGCGTCGGCGATATCGGGGCGGACCACCAACACGAGACCGATTCCCATGTTGAAGACGCGGCCCATTTCTTCGGGGTCGACGTTTCCCAACCGTTGCAGCCAAGGAAAGACCGGCGGAATCGGCCAGGAATGGTCGATGATGGACGGCTTCGTTCCGATCGGCAGAATTCGACATAAATTTTCCTGGAGCCCACCGCCGGTGATGTGGGCGACGCCGCGAATTCCTCGGTTCGCTCCGAATTCGGTGAACAGTTTCTTTGCCGTTTCAACGTAAATTTTCGTCGGTTCGAGCAGCGCATCGGCGACTTTTTGTCCGAGTTCCGGAACATAATCGTCGGCGACGAGTCCGGCAATGTCGAACACGATCTTCCGAACCAGTGAAAAACCGTTCGAATGGAGCCCGCTGGAGGGAATTCCGACCAACCGATCGCCGACTTGGATCGCTTTGCCGTCGATGATCTCGCTCCGTTCGGCGACTCCGACGCAGAAACCGGCCAAATCGTATTCACCGGGAAAGTACAAATCCCCCATGATCGCCGTTTCGCCGCCGAGAAGAGCACAGCCTGCCTGAACGCAGCCGTCGGAAATTCCCGAGACGATCGTTTCGAGGAGTTCCGGGTCGTCTTTCGGCATCGCAACGTAATCGAGAAAGAAGAGCGGCTCGGCTCCGCAGCAGATCGCATCATTGACACTCATCGCCACGAGATCGATCCCGACGGTTTCGTGTCGGTTTGCCATGCAAGCGACTTTCAGCTTGGTTCCGACGCCGTCGGTGCAGCTCACAAGCACGGGATCGGCGTACCGCTTGGCGCCGCCGTCGAGCTTGAAAAGTCCGGCAAATCCGCCGTCCAATCGCAATACCCGGTCGGAAAAGGTTTTCGCCGCAAGTTTGGGGAGCCGGGACATCGACTCAGCATAGATTTCCAAATCGACACCGGAGTCTTTATAAGTCGCTTTCGACATGATGATTGGGGAAAAGAACGTCAAACGATCAACATGGTAAACGGTTTTGCAGCATTTAGTGTATCGTCTCTGCGGGGTTTTTCAAGGCAAGGTAGGTTGCCGACCGCCGGGCGGCAACGTTCGGTACTCCGAACTCGGCGTTGGTGAGCGGCATCAGTGCGGAGTACCGCACGCAACCGCCCGGCGGTCGGTTGCCTACCTTGCCGCCGTTCGCGTCTCGGCGACCGTCGCGGGGGCTATCTTTTTTGGTATTTTGGCGTTAAAATGTTTCGATATGGTCGATCATTCCCACGAAACAACAATTTCCGTTGTCGACTCACGGGTGCTTCCGAAGGTTTTCGGCTCCAGCGACGAAAACTTGCGAAAAATCCGCCGGGCGCTCGGTGTTCGTGTCACCGTCGACGACGGCCAAATCATTCTCCGGGGCGACCACGAAGCCGTTCGGCGAGGCTCTTATCTTTTGGAGCAGCTCCAACGGCTCGCGCTGCGGGACGGAATGATCGCCCCGGAAGACCTTGATCGGGCGATTTCGGAAGTCGTTCACGGTCGGGAAGTCTCGAATATCAAGCCGATCGAGGTATTCAACGGCAAGCGGATTCGCGCCAAAACGGCTGGACAAGCGAAGTACGTCGAGCTTTTGCGGACCAAGGAGATCGTTTTCTGCATCGGCCCTGCCGGAACCGGTAAAACCTATCTCGCCGTTGCCAAGGCGGTCGAATCGCTGAAATCGGCCGTTGTCAAAAAAATCGTCCTCGTCAGTCCGGCGGTGGAAGCGGGGGAAAGCCTCGGATTTCTCCCCGGCGACCTGCAAGCGAAAATCAATCCGTATCTCCGGCCGCTGTTTGACGCCCTTGCCGACATGATGGAACGCGACCTCCTCAAGCAGTACATGGAGGAAGATCGGATTGAAGTGATTCCCCTTGCCTACATGCGGGGCCGCACGCTCAACAACGCCGCGATTATTCTCGACGAAGCCCAAAACACGACCATTGCGCAGATGAAAATGTTCCTCACCCGGATGGGGGACTCCTCCACGATCACCGTTTGCGGCGACACGACGCAAATCGACCTCCCGGAGCACAAACAGAGCGGCTTGATCGACGCCGTACGGCGGCTTCGGTCCATCGACCTCATCGGAATGCTCCAACTCGACCGCTCCGACATCGTCCGACACCACCTCGTCCAAAAAATCGTCAACGCCTACGAAAATAGTTGAGCGTTGATAGAGGAGAGTGGAGAGAGAAGACGTAAGCGTTCAATTCTCTTCTCACTCCTCACTATCCACGATCAACTACCCACTATCAACTATGTCTGTTCCTCCGCTTTCTCCGCGGCGGACCCGAAGTGAACGGGTTGCGCTGTACTCTTCGTCAAAGGGGCCGGTCTCCCGGCTCGTGGAGGAAATGCGCCGCGACCACCAGGGGTTTCTCCTGTTTTTCCTTTTCGCCGCCGTTGGTTTGATGGGGTTCGTCCTGCAAACGTGGGATCCGCCGTTTCCGTTCCGGCTGAATGCGATTCCGAGCCGCTCCATTGTCTGCAACACGCCGTTCGCCGTCGAGAATCCCGAAGGAAAAGAACAGGAAGAAAAACGAGCCCGTTGGGAGACGCCGCATATTTTCGTGAACGACTCGCAGCCGTTGGTTCAGGTCCGTGAGTCGCTTTGGAACACCGTCGCGGCGTTGGTTCATGCGCCGAGTTATGACGAACTCGACGGCAAGGGAAAAGACGCATGGTATGAGTTTCTCAAACAACCGGCTTCGGAACCGGAAACACCGGTCGATCCGAAGCAGGCGTTTGAACAGTTTTGCGTCTATTTCAAGGAAGATCCGAAACTGGACCGTTTCAACGCGACGCTCAAACGGGTGTTCACTTCGGCGGAAGCGTACGGCGTTCTGAGCAATTTGAGCTTCGGTCCGACCGAAGGAAATCAGGAAAAGATCATGGTGTATCGACTCGGCGACTTGCCGGAAAAGGCGGTCGCCGTCAAGGTCAGCGACGTTCTGATCCGCGACGGCGCCCGGCTGTTCGATTCACTTCGTGCGGAAATGCAGAGCGAACCGATCGCCCGACGGATTTTTCAATGGATCCGTCCCCGCTTGAAAGACACGCTGAAACAGGACGACAAAGCGACCGCGACGGCGATTCTCAAAGCCGTCGAAGCCGTCGGCATCGTGATGCAGGAATACGCTCCCGGCCAGGTGATCGTCGAAATGGGGGTGCCGCTCGGAATGCGTGAAATCAATCTTTTGCGCGCCGAATATCACGAAGCGGTCAAAAACAGGTCGCAAGAGCAAAAGCTTTTCCGGTTTTCCGCTATTTTCGTTACAATGGCGACACTGCTGGTCGTCTGCTGGCGTTTCGTTTATCGTCGTGAACGTCGACGCCCCAAGTCGTTGCAGGCGGCGTCGGCGTTTCTGTTCGGAATCGTGTTGACCGTCGTGTTGGCAAAGGGGCTTGACTCGTTTTCCCAGGAGATCGCCAACTGGGAGCTCCTTCCCTTGCTGGTTTTCGCCCAACTCGTTTCGATCCTCTATTCCTGGGAGCTCGCGATCGTTTTTTCGACGGTGCTCGTCTTTTTCATCTCGATCGGGCTTGGATTCAACAACAACGTGCAGATTATTCTCCTCGGCACGACCGTGATCACGGCGCTCCAGTTGGGCCGCCTCCGCAGTCGTCGTAAGCTGATAACCGTCAGTTTGTCCGCCGGAATCGTTGCGTTCGTGCTGACCTTTTCCGTTGGGATCATGGGAGGACGGATTCAGACCTGGCCGTTGCTCATCGATTCGTCGTTCAACCTGCTTTGGGCTCTCTTGGCAGGCTTCATTTTGAACGGGCTGTTGCCGTTCATCGAGGAGCCGTTCGGAATACTGACCGACATGAGCCTTTACGAACTCGGCGACGTGTCGCATCCGTTGCTGCAGAGTCTGGTGCGGCTTGCTCCGGCGACCTACGGACATTCCATGGCGGTCGGAACCATTGCGGAAACCGCTGCCGAGGCGATCGGAGCACGCGGCTTGATGACCCGGGTCGGGGCGTATTACCACGACATCGGCAAGATCATGAAGCCGGAACATTACAGCGAGAACCAGCAAACCGGGGGGAGTAATATTCACGACTCGCTGGAGCCGCAGGTCAGCACGATCGTCTTGATCGCTCACGTCAAGGACGGTATCGACCTGGTCCGGCAGCACCGTCTTCCGAGGCCGATCGTCGAACTGGTCGAACAGCATCACGGAACGTCGTTGGTCTCGTTTTTCTACGGCCGGGCGGCGAGCAAAGTGAATAAGGACGACCCTCAATCCTCGCAGGCGGTCGAAGAGAGCACCTATCGGTATCCCGGTCCGAAACCGCAATCGAAGGAAGCCGCGATCCTGATGATCGCCGACTCCTGCGAGAGCGCATGCCGCAGCATTCGAGACAACGCGACGCCGGGGAAGCTCGAAAACAAGATTCGGCAAATCATCAAACAGAAATTGGACGACGGTCAATTCGACGACAGCGGATTGACGTTGCGCGAATTGAAGATCATCGAAAACAGCGTGATCAAGTCGGTGCTCGCCGCGATGCACGGCCGGATCAAATACCCGGGACCGGACGAAGCGGAAACGTCGAGAGTCGATCACGGCATCAAAGGTGATTCCGTCGCGAAAATGGAGGCCGTCACGAAAGCGGAAGCCCTCGCCGTGAAAAACCGCGAATCCGTTGCGTAAAATCCTTGTCGTTTAGTCCGTGAACCGAAGGTTCCGGAGGACACGCTGCGCGGCGAAAACGCAAGCGAAATTGAAGCGGCGGGCATGATCTCAGCGTTTTTTCTTTTTCGGTTTCGATTTTCCCTTCGGGTCGAGCCGTTTGACGGGGCTCCGCTTCAGTGCCGCGGTCTTGTTGTCCGCTTTGAGCCGTTTCACCAAACGGAAGTCGATCTGTCGTGAATCGGGATCGGCACGAACCACTTCGACGACCAAGCGATCGCCGATCTTCATCGTGTTCCCGTCGCGGTTGCCGGTCAGGATTTTCAAGTTCCGGTCGAATCGGTAAATATCGTCCGTTAACGCTTCCAGGCGGATCAGCCCCTCGGCGGGAATCTCGATCCCCATGACGAAGACGCCGAACATTTCGACGCCGGTGATGACCGCTTCCATCGTATCGCCGATGTGCTTGCTCATGTAATCGATCAATTTCAGCTTCACGAGTTCCCGCTCGGCGTCTTCGGCACGCTGTTCCCGTTCGCTGCAATGTTCCGCGAGGAGAAGCAGTTCCCGAGGTTCCGGACGAGGCGTTTCGCCGGCAAGAACCCGGTCGAGCAACCGGTGTACGGTAAGGTCGGGATACCGGCGGATCGGCGACGTGAAATGCGCGTAACAGGAACTCGCCAACGCGTAATGCCCTTCGGGGTCCGGCGAGTAAATCGCTTTCTGCATCGACCGAAGCAACGAGAAGTTGACCGCGAGCTCCTGCTGCGTTCCCTTGACGTGATCGAGTAATTTCTGGATCACGAAGCGGCTTTCGAACATTTCGTCGGCGTCGAGATCGGCGATTTCCAGCGACCGGATGAAGTCGGCGAACGTCCGCAATTTCCGCAGCGACGGCGGCATGTGGATCCGGCGGATGAACGGAATCTTCTTTCCGTGCAGATAATCGGCGACCGCCTCGTTCGCGGCGAGCATGAACTCTTCGATCAACTGGTTCGATTCCCGGTACGGATAAACGTGCGCCCCGACGACCGCCCCGTCGTTGTCGAGATCGATTTTCACCTCCGGCATGTTCATTTCGAGGGAGCCGCGAGCGAACCGTTTTTTGCGTAGAATTTGCGAAAATTCGTGCATCCGGTCGATCATGTCGCGGATTTCCGGCGTCCAGTTTTTCGGAGCCGCCTTCGGATCGTCGAAGAAATCCTGCACCTCGTCGTAATTCGTACGGCAATTGCTGCGGATCGCCGACTTGTAAATCTCGGTGTGTGTCCGGACCCCTTCGGCGTTGAACTCCATGTACACCGATTTTGTGAAACGCAATTTTCCCGGCTGCAAACTGGCGAGCGAGTTCGAGAGAACTTCCGGCAACATCGGAATCACGCGGTCCGGCAGGTAAACACTCGTTGCGCGGTCCGTCGCTTCCTTGTCGATCGGCGAACCGGGCTTCACGAAATGCGTGACGTCGGCGATATGGACGCCGAGCCGCCAATGTCCGTTTTCCAAGGGAACGAGCGACACGGCGTCGTCGAAGTCCCGCGCGTCCGCCGGATCGATCGTCAGCGTCGTCTCGACGGTTGCGTCGTAGCGATCGGTCGGACAAGCCGAATCGTCCCCGTCCGGAAATTGCCGAAAGAATTCCTGAACTTCGTTGCGTGCTGCCCGGAGCGTTGCTTCACCAAAGTTTTCGGGAAGATTGTATTCGCGGAAAATGAGGAGCGTGTCGAGACCGGGAACGCCGTGCGGGCCGAGCACTTCGACGATCACCGCCTCGCCGTCGTTGTGGAGCGTCGGGAAGTTGATCATTTCGATCACGACTTTATCGTTCGGTTTCGCGGAAGTCGATGAAGCGTCGCCGACATGCAGCGGTTCCTTGAACACTCCGCCGTCGACCTTGACGAACGCCCAACCGTTTTCGGTGTAAAAGGTTCCGACGAACCGATTGGAAGCCCGTTCGACGATTTCGACGACCCGACCACGGGGACCGCGTTCCGGTTCCTCTTCCCGTTGGAATTTTTTCCCTTTGCCCCGTTTGGTGCTTTTGCCGTAATCGTCGCGTTCCCGTTCGCCGAAGATTTCCACGGCAACGGTATCGCCGGACGCCGCGTCGCGGGTCAGGTGAGCCGGAATGAAAACATCGCGGAGTTCTTCTTCGCCGTTCCCCATTCCACGGAGCCGCACGAATCCGATGCCGGAGGTTTTTCGCTGGAATTTGCCGACGACGACCGGTTTGCCGGAATCCCGGGACGACGACCGCTCTTCGGACGGTTTGTCGCTTGAAAACGTTGTCGGAACCGCTCCCGGGACCGTCGCAGCCGGAACCGCCTTCGGCAGCACGAGATGGCTTGATCCGTAAGCGAGCTCACCGCGTCCCATCATCTCGGCGAGGACCATCTTGAGCTGTTTTTTGTCGTCGGAAGCGAGTCCGAGCTGTTCGAGAAACTTTTTCGGCTTCTGCGGCTTGTAGTTCGGACGGGAAACGATGTCGAGTATTTTAGCGCGGAGTTCGTTGATGTCGTGTGTCACGGGATTTATCGTCAATTGTTAGCCGCTCCGCCCGCGGAGCGATTGAATTATGTTGATCCTGATTAAAAACCAGTCTACCCCCCGATATCCCGAAAGTCAATCTGAGCGGCATAACCCGAAAAATCGGCAGATTCCGGCCCCCCGGCATTAACATCAAGAGCGGTTTTTCCGATTTCCGATAATTCAATGTCGTTTCCCGTTGGTTTTCAGGACGGTTCTTATTCAGCATGGAGGTAAATTTGATGAAAAAACGCCGAAGTATTGTAGCGGCAATCGCTCTAATCTTTTCGTCCGCCGTATCCGTTTACGCGGAAAATCAATACGTCATGAACGACAGCGGAGGAACCGAAAACGGTTCGTTCCGTCAAGTGATCGCCGACGCTTTGGACGGCGACTCAATTCGGTTCAATACCGGTATCTCCAGTATTCTTTTGGAAGGTCCCGCCGTAAACACGACGGCGAGCATTTCAAACATCGGCGAGTCGAACCGCCAGATTACGCTCGACGGCGGCGGAACGACTTCGATTCTTCGTTTGACGAACGCGAAGGATGATCTCACGTTCCAGAACCTAGTCTTTCAAAACGCCAACAACGATCGCTATGTCCAGGATGTCGGACTGCCGAACATTCGGACTCTCGGCGGAGCGGTCAGGGTCGACGGAACGAACGCCAAATCGTTGACGATAACAGGATCCGTGTTCAACGACAATCAAGCGGTGATGACCAGTGACCGACCCAATGTTTTCGGTCACGCCGGCGGCGGTGCGATTTATCATACGAATCCCGACAATGGACAAGGGGGAAACAATGCTTTGGTGATCGGCGGATCGTCTTTCAGCGGTAATCGTGCAATCTTCACCGGTCTGATGGTCGAAGAACCAGGCAATTCCGGTGTCGACGGACTAAGTCGGGGAGGAGCCATATACTCGGACGGAATCATTACCGTCACCGATTCCCGCTTTACGGGCAACGAAGCCTTGGCGACCGGCGGTCATGCCGATGAACAAAGTCCCATCATTCCTCATAGTGCCGCTTCTGCCTCCGGCGGCGCCATGGCGTCCTATGGAATGCTCGTTTCCGGTTCCGTTTTCGAAGGCAACAGAGCGGTCGCCACGGGAGGAGCCGTCGGCGCGTCCAGTGCGTACGCTTATGGTGGTGCTCTCGACATCAATAATTCGAATGCGTCCGAGGCGCCGGTTTCGATTCGATCGTCGTTGTTCATCGACAACGAAGCTTCGGCGATCGGCGGAGGCGGAACGGGAAATGCGCAGGAGGTCACGACACGCGGAGGGGCCGTTCGTATTTTTGGCACAAAAAATGCCGAGATCGTCGATACGTCGTTCTTCAACAACAGGGCCGTCGTGACGCAAAACGATTTGAGTCAGCAAGTGTTCGTCAGCGGTGGAGCCGTCGACTACATTTCGGCGGGAAACACGACGCTGACGTTGAAAGCCACGGCGGGAAATTGCACGGTGTTCAGCGGCAACAAGGAAATCGTCAACTATATCGACGACGAGGGAAACCAAGCCGTCGACGAAAAGACGAGTTCGATCGGCTTCATGCGAACCTTGATGAACCCGGACAATCCGCCGATCACGCTCCAAATCGACGCCGAAAAGGGGGGCCTCGTGGCGTTGGACGATCCGATCAAGGTGATGAACGGAACGCGGTTGATCATGAACGTGATCGGCGACGGCGAATTCCGTTGGGGAGGAACACATTATTTCTATCCGTCGTCGCTTTCGGAATTTCATTTGAATGCGGGGACCGTGACGTTCGCGCCGGACTTCGCGTTCGAAAACCCGGGCGTCGACGTAACGCACGCCGATTACCTTTACGACGTCTCCATGACGAACGACGTTCACCTGAACGTGAATTTGGGCGGACGCGATCCGAACGCCGCGATGTTCGAAAATCCGCAAACGTTCGTCGTCGACGGTTCGGAGGTCGCCGCGTTTTCGTACACGTTGAAACCGACGGATCCGAACGTGAAATATCTCGTCACCAACAACCGGCAGGGAGTGAGCGAAACGAACTTCGTAATCGCCGACGATCCGAACTCCGGATTCGTGACGACGATTTCGACGAACGGTGAAGGATTGTACATTTCGCTCGACAACTCCGGAGCGATCGCACCTTTCCGTAACAGCTCGAATCGTAACGTCCGCAACGCTTATCGTGACGGCAACATGGCGGACGTCTTCGACAGCGTCATTGCCGGATACAATCCGACGGAGCAGGAGTCGATGTTTCACGAATTCCGCAACAACACGCAACTCCTGACTCCGGAAGCGGTTGCGACGCAGGCGATTGCCGCCATGGATTACGCGAATTACGTCGATCGCGCCCTTTGGCAGCTCACCAACCATCGGAACGGCGACACGTCGTTCGGCGGTTGCGATCCGTGTGCGGCCGTCGGCTGCGGTTCGAAAGGGAAAGCCCGGCATCTTTGGGGCGGATACCTCGGCAACACCGCCGACCAGGACGACAGCGACGGATACTTCGGTTATCGTGCGAAAATGGACGGCGTGATCGTCGGGTTCGACAAGGACCTGAACCGTCGCTGGAACGCCGGCGCGTTCTTCTCCTACGGCAGCGGCGTCAATCGTTACGATGTGCTGGCGAGCAAGATCGACATGAAGGCGTATCAGACCGGGCTGTACGGAACATGGACCCCGAACCGAAAATGGTCGGTCCGCTTCGATACGTCCTACGGGCACTTCGACAACGATTTCGCCCGTTGGAACATCCTCGGAGCGGGGAACGGTTCGTTCGCGCAGGATCTCTTCGACATCGGCGGATTGGCGAAGCGTGATTTCCGTGTCGGAAAATCGTCGAAGCTGAGCCCGTACCTCGGCATGCGGTACATGTATCTCAGCCAACAGTCGATGACCGAAAGCGGAACGAATCC
The DNA here is from genome assembly GCA_031549705.1 of Thermoguttaceae bacterium. GTDB lineage: Bacteria > Planctomycetota > Planctomycetia > Pirellulales > Thermoguttaceae > WRKP01. Next base: position 1,219 of record JAVBPI010000128.1, on the reverse strand, counting down.
ATTCGCGAGCCGAATCGCCGCCGATCACTTGAACTCGTTTGCGACAACGCTTGGTGCGGCGTTCTCGACCGACGTTAAATATCGCCAAACGATTTGGACGCCGACGCTGTACGCCGATTGGCGTCACGAATTCGCCGACACGCAGTACACGACCGGCGCCGGCTATCTCGGAACGGGAGCGTGGTACGAGCTCAACTCGATCGATCGCGCCCGTGATTCGGCGGACCTCGGATTCAACCTCATGACGAGCTGGAAAGGTCGCCAAGGTTGGATTTGGGACGTCCAGGTCGGTTACAACGCCAACCTGACGACCGACTTCACCAGCCAGGCGTACTACGCCACGCTCGGATTCCGATTCTAAAAACATGAATTCGTTTGCGGCACATTGAACGAAAGCCACGCCCTGATTGCATCTCGGCGTGGCTTTCGTTAGAATCGGGGAACGTGAATTTCTGTGATCCGCCGTTCCCCGATACGCCGAACTCCGTTCGGCGGCTTAAATGATGAGATATCTTCTTTTTCTGCCGTGTGTTCTGGTCGCTCTGACGGCGTTCGCCCAAGATATAAACGACTGGGAGAACCCGAAACTTCTCGGCGTGAACACGTTGCCGCCCCGTTCGTCGGCCGTCGTGCCGTTTTATAACGGCAACGAAAAGGACTGCGTGATGCTCAACGGCGACTGGAAATTCGACTTGGTGAAAAAGCCCGCCGACCGGATCACGGACTTTGCCAAGCCGGATTACGACGACTCGAAGTGGCTCAACATGCCGGTCCCGTCGAACTGGCAACTCCCGAAATTCACCGGCCAATATTTAGCCGGTACTCCGAGCAATCTGCACGGTGTGGTCGACGATTATCCGATTTACGTGAACATTCCGTATCCGTGGCCGAAAGAAAAGGACGGCAAATGGCATCCGCCGCATCTTCCGGCGGACTACAATCCGGTCGGCATGTACCGCCGCGATTTCACGTTGCCGCAGGATTTCGACGGCCAGAACATCATCCTGCACTTCGCCGGGGTGGAGTCGATGTTCTACGTCTGGGTGAACGGCGAAAAGGTCGGCATGGGAAAGGACTCCCGCACGGCGGTCGAGTTCGACATCACGAAGTACGTCAAGCCGGGCAACAACCAGATCGCGGTGGAAGTCTTCCGCTGGTCCGACGGCTCCTGGCTCGAATGCCAGGACTTTTGGAGACTCTCCGGAATTTATCGTGACGT